>JAATFK010000473.1 GCA_015655225.1 Solirubrobacterales bacterium
CGTCGCGGACGAGCAGGAACGGATAGGGGATCTTGTTGATCCAGTCGATCGTCCGCGCGCCGGACAGGCCCTCGGCCCGATAGGTGATGAAGTGGTCGGCCGAGACCGGCATCGTTCTTCCCTGCAGCCACCCCATGCCCTTGCTCAGGCGCCGGCCGTAGTCCCGCTCCGCGACGGCCGTGATCGCCTCGCCGCGCAGCTCGCCGTAGACGTCCTCGTCGGCGATCAGCATGTTGCGCGACTTCCACGGCAGGTCGGCGAACACGCCGGTCAGCACGATCCCCGCCACGTCGGTGCGCCAGTGGGTGGCCGCGTACAGGGCCGCCTGCAGGCTGCCGAGGCTGTGGCCGTGCACGACCACGCGCTCGTAGCCGAGGCTGCGCGCCATGTAGACGGCGGCCTCGATGTCCCGCGTGGTGGCGTAGAGGTTCTCGGCGTTGACGGCCGCGCCGGTGCCGCGGGTGTTGATCGCGAGCGCCGACACGCCGCCCGCGGTCACGCCGACCGACAGCTTGAGGACCGGCTCGGAGAGCACGGTGCCGCCGCTGCCGTGGATGCTCACCATCACGGTGCCACCAGCCTGATCGCCGCGGGCGTCCAGGTGCACGGCGAGCCCGCGCTGGCAGTCCAGCGAGGTAAGCTCCCAGGTCGACAGCGACGTGCCGTCGTGCCCACCGTAGGCCGCGGCGATCTCGTCGGGCGCTTCGACGGCGACGTAGCTGACCGCGGCGGCGGTCACGGCGCCTACGGGCGCGATGGTCTCAGAGTCGGTCACAGGGTCCTCACAGGTCGGGTTCGCTACAGCTGAAGGTCGGCGGGCGACTGCACCGCGATCGTGTCCTCGAGCGCCACGCGCTCGACGGCCTCGGGCGGGACGCGGGCCCGCGGCGGGAACACCACCGGCGGGGTTGGCTTGGTCGCGTCGAGGATCACCGCCGACGAGCGGCGGGGCGTCTGGCCGCCCTCGGCGTCATAGGACCAGTTGGTCGGCAGCAGGCCACCGGGGCCGCTGTAGCCGGGGACGACGAGCAGGTCGTCGACGGCGTCCATCCGGGTCCCGACCGCCCAGGCGACCTCGCGGTCGTCGAAGGCGTCGACGTCCTCGTAGACGACGGTCACCATCCGCAGGTTCTCGGGCTCGGTGTTGAGCGCGGCGAAGGCGGCGCGCAGCGGGTCGTTGTCGTGCTCCTTGCGGATCGAGAGGACGCACGACATGCGCGCGTGCAGCGGCACGTTGACCGCGACGAGTCCGGCGATCGTGTTGGAGACGTTGCGGTGGATGCTCGTCATCCGCGGCAGCGCGCCCATCAGCCGGTGCTCGCGCCCGGAGGCCTGGATGTCCTGGAAGATCGCGTCGTGGCGCATCGTGATCGCGTCGATGCGCACGACCGGCTTGGCGCCGTCGGCGACGTAGTGGCCGGGCCACTCCGCGAACGGCCCCTCCTCGCGGGTCTCGTCGGGGAGCACGACGCCCTCGAGCACGATCTCGGCGAAGGCCGGGACCTGCAGGTCGGACAGCTCGCTCGCGACCGTCTCGATCGGCGCGCCGAGCAGCGCCCCGGCGGCCTCGTACTCGCCGCCGATCCCGGGCAGCCGCGCGACCGCTCCCATCAGCGCCGCCGGGTGATGGCCGATGAACACGCTCACCGGCGTCGGCTCGCCGCGCTTGGCGTAGCGACGGTGGATCGCGCCGCCGTGGTGGGAGCCGAGGAACATCGCGCCCATGTGACGGGCGTCGTAGATGTGGTGGCGGTAGATGCCCGCGTTGAGCGCGCCGCTGTCGGGGTCGCGCATCACCATCACCGCCGCGGTCAGGAAGCGGCCGCCGTCGAGCTCGTTGTGGACCGGAATCGGCAGGCGGCCGAGGTCGACCTCGTCGCCGCGCCAGACGATCTCCTTGACCGGCGCCTGCTCACGGGAGACCTCCACCGGGCTGTGGCGCCGGCGACCGCTCTCGACGGTCGAGGAGCGCGTCAGCTCCTCGACCGGAACCCCGAGCGCGAGCGCCATCCGCTCGTGCGTCGCCAGGAGGTTGGCGACGCAGCGCAGCTCGCTGCCGATCACGTCGCTGAACAGGAACGCGTTGTCGAGCCCCTCCTTCTCGGCGCGGGCGCCGAAGGCAGTGATGCCGAAGCGCGGGTCGGTGGGCGTGTCGACGCGCCGCAGCTCCCCCGGGCGCTGCTCCGCGATCTGCGTCAGGAACGAGCGCAGGTCCTGCGGCGCACTGTCAGCGGTTGCGGTCATGTCAGGCGACGGAGGTCTCGGCCTGCCGCGCCGTCACGGTGTAGGCGACCTCGGCGCCGCGCGAGACCGTCCCCCACACGGGGCAGTTGCCCATGAAGCGCTCGACGAGGTGGTCGGCGACCTCCTGCTCGACGCCCTCGGTCACGACGTCGAGGCTCACGAGGGCGTAGCGGGTCGGATCGTCGGGATTGCGCGTCGCGTGCGCCGTCGCGGTCACGTCGCGCAGCGGCGCGTCCTCCTCGCGGGCGAACGCCGCGACGCTCGAGACCGCGCACGACCCGATCGCGGCCAGCAGCAGCTCGTTGGCCATCCAGGCCTGTTCGGCGCCACCGCGGTTGGCGGGCGCGTCGGTGACCAGGAAGCGGTCACGCGCGCTCACCACGAAGCGCCCCTGGGTGCGTGTCAACTCGACGTCGACGGTGAACTGATCGGGCATGGTGTCCTTTCGTCTCCCGCGTCAGGCCTGTGCCGGCACGAGGTTGAACTTCGGCAGCACGTGCTCGGCGAACTCGTAGGCGCCCTCGAGCAGCGGCAGCGCGTCGAGGATGAAGATCTCGACGCCGGCCGCCTGGTACTCCTTGAGGCGCTCGGCGATGCTGTCGTAGCCGCCGACCAGCGCCATCGGCGGGCCCTGCTGCAGCAGCGAGATCCCGGGCCAGAGGTTGTCGTCGGCGGCCAGGTCGCGGGCGGAGTCGGGAACCCGGCCGGAGCGGATCGCCTCGAGTCCCGCATCCGGGATGTGGGCGAAGATCCGCGACTGGGTGACCGACGTGCCGCCGGCGTTGCCGCCGCGGGTGATCACGCCCAGCTTGCGCTCGAGCGTCGCGCGGCTGGTGGCGTGCAGCAGCCGGTCGGCCTTGCGCCACGCGTCGGCGTCGGTCTCGCCGATGATCAGCGAGGCGCGCAAGCCGATCCGCGGCCGGCGCTCGTGCTCACCGGCCAGGTCGAGCACCGTGCTGACCTTCTCGCGCAGCTGCTCGACCGGCTCGGCGAAGGTCAGATACGCGTCCGCGAAGCGGGCGACCACCTGCAGCGCGCCCGGCGAGGACCCCGAGAACCACAGCGGGATGTGGGGGCGGTAGTGCTCGATCCACGGGTTCGCGACGGCGTTCTCGATGTTGAGGTACCGCCCCTTGTGGGTGACCTTCTCACCGGCGACGAGCCGGTTGAACACGTCCCAGTACTCGGCGTGGAGCTCGTGGCGCTCGTCGTTCTCCAGCCAGATCCCGTGCTGGCGCCAGATCGGCGACTCGGAGTTGATGACGTTGATCAGCAGGCGCCCCTCGAAGAGGTCGTCGAAGCTGACCGCCATGTTCGCCAGCTCGGCCGCGGAGATGAACTGCGGCCGGATCGCCAGCAGCGGCGTGAACTTCTTCGTCATCGCCGCGGCGGCGGCGCCGAGCACCCAGGTGTTGTGGCCGGTCGTCGAGATCAACGCCCCGGTGTAGGGCAGCCGATCCATCGCGGACGCCAGCGCGCGCACGTCCTCCAGCTGGATCCGGCGCCGGCCCTCCGGCTCCCACGGGTAGGGGCCGTCGTGGGTCACGAAGTACCACATGAACTCCGGCGGTCTGGTCGCGGTGCTCGCCATCACGCCACCGTCGCGGGAGTGGGAAGGCGCAGCCCGGCTCGCTCCAGCCGCGGCAGGATCTCCTCGCCCATGAACGCGAGCTCGGGGAGGTAGTCGTAGAAGGTGATCTGGACGCCGTCGATGCCGGCGTCGTGCAATCCCCCGAGCTGCGTCACGATCTCGTCCGGCGAGCCGACGAGGTGGACGTGACCGCCCACCGCACGGCCACGGGCCGAGTGCTCGAGCCACGATTGGCTGTCTCCGGCGCTGTGGCGCCCGGTGAAGTTGGCGATCGACTCCAGGTCGGCGTGTTCCATGATCGCGTGGTAGTACTCCTCCGCCTCTTTGCGCGTGGGGCGCGAGACGATCGTGGGATTGATGAGGACCTTCACCTCGCGGCCCTGCTTGCGCGCGGCCTGCTTGATCGCGTCGACCTGCGCCGGGAGCGCCGCGACGGCGTCCTCGTAGCGCTCGCCGGCGGGGCTGGAGGTGAAGACGAGATCGGAGTGCCGGCCGGCGTACGCGAAGCCGGCCGGGGAGCCGCTCGCCGAGACCAGCAGCGGCCGCCCGAACGTCGGGCGAGGCGAGACGTAGGCACCCTCCAGCGTGTAGTGCTCGCCGGAGAAGCTGAGGTTGTCGTCGCCGGCCCAGAGGTCCTCGCAGATCGCCATGAACTCCTCGGCCATCTCGTAGCGGCGGTCGTGCTCGGGCCGCAGCAGTCCGAACATCGGCGGCTCGGAGGCCGCGTACCCGGTGACGATGTTGGCGCCAAAGCGACCGCCGGAGATGTGGTCGGCCGTGGCGAGGAACTTCGCCAGGTGCATCGGGTGCCAGCCGTAGAGGATGTGGATCGTCCCGAACAGCAGGATCGAGCGGGTCGCGGCGGCGAGCGCGACCGCGGACACGAACGGGTCGAGGAAGTTATACCGGTAGTGCGTCGCTCCGCCGAAGCCGCCCTTGGGCAGCCACTGCGAGAGGCCGAAGGCGAGCTCGAAGCCGAGCTCCTCAGCCGCGCGGGTGAGCTCGAGGTTGTACGCATAGCTCCAGTCGGTGCCCCGCGGCAGCGTCGACTGCGACCAGCCGCCGGTCTGCAGCGGCAGGAAGACGCCGAGCATCAGCGGCTGGCGCATCGCCTGCGACAGCGGACTGTCTTGGAAGCTCTGCGGCTCGCGCGGGCGGGCCAGGCTCTGAAGGGTGCGGGTGCTCATGGGGACGGTGTCCGAGTAGGCTTCCCCGAAATGGAAAAGCTTCTCGCATGACGAAAAGTACAGCATCTAGATCGGAATGATCAAAGTCAGGCCCACTCCTTCCCGACTGGTCATCGGGGTGACCGGCTCGAGCGCACCGCAGCTCGCCCACCGCCTGCTGCTCGCGCTGCGGGCCCCGTCGGTGGTCGAGACGCATCTCGTGATCTCCCACGGAGCGCGACGGAGCATCGAGGCGGAGCTGGACGTGGGGGTCGAGGAGCTGCACGCCCTCGCCGACGTCGTCCACGACCCGTCGAACCTCGCGGCGGCGATCGCCTCGGGCTCGTTCCTCACCGCCGGCATGGTCGTGATGCCCTGCTCGATGCGGACGCTGGGAACGATCGCGAGCGGCACCGGGGACGGCCTCATCGCGCGCGCCGCCGACGTCACGCTCAAGGAGCGGCGTCCGCTGGTGCTCGTCACCCGCGAGACACCCCTCAACCTGATCCACATCCGCAACATGGAGACGGTCACGCTCGCCGGCGCGACGGTGCTCCCCCCGAGGCCGGCCTTCTACCACCGGCCGGTCACGATCGACGATCTGCTCGACCAGACCGTCGGCAAGGTGCTCGACCAGTTCGGCATCCCCCACGGCCTCTACACGCGGTGGGACGGAGCGCGCCCGAACTCGGTTGCGTAAGCTCGGAGGCATGGCTCCCGAACCCGCTCCGATCTCCTTCGCGCGCGGCGCCCCGTCGCTCGACATCATCGACGTCGAGGGCCTCCGCGCAGCAGCCGACCGCGCCTTCACGACCGATCCGGCCGGCACCTTCTCCTACGGCACGGCGATCGGCTACAGACCGCTGCGCGCATGGATCGCCGAGCAGCACGGCGTCGCCCCCGAGCAGGTGATCGTCACGAACGGCTCGATGCAGGCCGACGCCTTCCTGTTCGAGGCGCTCGTCGAGCCCGGCGACGTCGTCGTCGTCGAGCGCCCGACCTACGACCGCACGCTGCTGTCGCTGCGCTCGCGCGGCGCCGACCTGCGGCCGGTCGAGCTGGAGGAGGACGGGGTCGATGTGCGGGGGATCGAGCGGCTGATCTCCGACGGCGTCGTGCCGCGCCTCGCGCACCTGATCCCGAACTTTCAGAACCCCGCCGGCTACACGCTCTCGGAGGCCAAGCGCCGCGACCTCGTCTCGCTCGCGAGACAGCACGGCTTCACGATCTTCGAGGACGACCCGTACGTGTCGCTGCGCTTCAGCGGCGAGACGCTGCCGACGATGCTGTCGCTCGACACCGCCGACAAGGTCGTCTACGCCTCCTCGTTCTCGAAGACCGTCTGTCCGGGGATCCGCGTCGGCTACCTGGTCGGTCCCGAGAAGCTGATCACGAGGATCGCGAAGCTCGCGACCAACACGTACATCTCGCCGAACATGGTGGCGCAGTCGATCGTCAACGAGTTCTGCCGCAGCGGCGCGCTCGACCGCTCGATCGCGACCGTCAAGCAGGCGCTCGGCGAGCGCGCCCAGGCGCTCACGACCGCGCTGCGCCGCGAGCTGCCGGAGGCCAGATTCGTCGAGCCCCAGGGCGGCTACTTCCTCTGGGTCGAGCTGCCCGAGGGCAACGACGGCGAGGCCCTGTTCCGCGCCGCCGCCGACCGTGGCGTCCAGATCGTGAAGGGCACCGACTTCCTGCTGGAGGGCGGCGAGAACGCGCTCCGGATCGCCTACTCGGGCGTCACGCCCGAGCAGATCGACGAGGGCGTCACGCGCCTCGCCGACGCCGTCCACTCGCTCGGGGTCAGCGCGTAGGTCATCTGCCGGGCGCCTTGCCTCCCGTCACGTCGGCGGGGTCGTAGGCGATGAACGTCGTGCCCAGGCGCGGCGTCCACGCGACCGTCAGGAACGGTCGCGTGCCGTCGCCCGGGTGCTGCGGCTGGAAGCCGATTGTCGTCGGCGTCGCCCACGCGACGGTGAACCAGCGAAGACTGGACATGCGTCGAGTTCGAGCGACGAAAGCTGACCGAAGCTGACGAAGTCAGCGACCGTAGCGCTCTCTGCCCAGCACCAGCTGGGCAGGAAGCGCGGTGCGCGGCGGCGGCGAGGGGTCGGCCACGACGGCGACCGTCTCGGCGACGCTGCGGGTGATCGTGAGCACGTCGCCGCCGTCGCTCTCGACCGAGACGTGCTCGTCGTCGCTGGCGGTGACGGTGCCCTCCAGGCCGGGCGCGATGCCGGCCCGCATCAGGTAGTGGAGCAGGTCCTCGGCCTCGTTCTCGAGCCGCAGGACCTTCACGCGCGCGCCCACCGCGCAGTCGGCCAGCGGCACGCCGATGACGCGCTCGCCGACTCTGATCGGGTGACCGTGCGGGCACGTCGTCGCGTCGCCGACCGCCGCCCGGACGTAGGCCGAGAAGCGCGGCGTCATCGCGTGCTCCATGTGCTCGGCCTCCTCGTGCACGTCGTCCCACGGGACCCCGACGACGTCGGTCAGGAAGCGCTCGATCAGCCGGTGGCGGCTGGTGATCTCCTCCGCGTGGCTGCGGCCGGAGTCGGTGAAGGCGATCGCGCGATCTCTCCCGCGCGTGACGTAGCCGTCCTTCTCCAGGCGGCCGATCATCTCGTGGACCGTCGGGGCGGAGAGCTGCATCGCGCGGGCGACGTTCGCGCCCGTCATCGGCAGGCCGGCCTCGTAGAGCCAGTAGAGCGTCTGGAGGTATTCCTCCTCGGCGACCGTGACCTGCTCGGGCGAATGCGACACGGCGAGAGCCTATCGCAGCGAGACCGCTCCGCCGGAGCGCTCCGCGAGCGTGGCGAGCTGCTGCTCGGCGAGCGCGACCAGCTCCCGCGTCGCGGGCGAGAGCTGCGCGTCGCGGCGCGAGATGAAGGCGAACGTCTCGTACAGCGGGTCGGCGAACGGGACGAGCCCGAGCGCGCTCGGCAGCGCCCCGCGCCGGATCGTCGTGACCTGCGAGATGACCGTGTCGCCGACCCCGCGCGCGGCGAGGTCGAGCGCGCTCCCCAGCTCCTCCACCTCGATCGCCGGCTCGAGCCGCACGCCCGCCCGCTGGGCGCGCTCCAGCAGCGCGCGGCGGGTCGGGTCGTCCGAGCCCCAGCGCGCGTCGTAGAGGATCAGCGGGACCTCGGTCAGCCGCTCGATCGCGATCGGCGCTCTCAGCCGCTCGGGGTCGGCGCTCGCGTAGAGCAGCTCGCTCGTCATCGCCGGGCGCACGTCGAGTCCCGCGTCGTCGATCGGCAGCACGACCAGACCCGACTCGATCCGCCCCTCGCGGACCTCGTCGGCGACCTCGCTGGAGTTGATCCCGATCACGCGCACCCGCACGCCCGGATGGCGCCGCCGGAAGGTCGCGACGACGTTCCCGATCAGCCAGTTGGGCGCCTCGCCGAAGGTCCCGATAGTCGCCGTCCCGCTCACCAGCTCGCGCACCTC
>JAATFK010000649.1 GCA_015655225.1 Solirubrobacterales bacterium
ACCCTGCCCGACCAGGTCCCGCACGAGGTCAAGGTCGCGCGGATGGACCGGCTCGTCGAGGTGATCCAGCGGCGCGCGCACGAGCGTGCGCAGCGCTTCGTCGGCCGCACGCTCGACGTCCTCGTCGAGGGCCCGTCGCGCAAGGACCCGAGCCGGCTGCGCGGCCGCTCGCGCCACAACAAGGTCGTCAACTTCACCGGGCTCGCGCAGGCCGGGGAGCTCGTGCGGGTCGACGTCACGAGCGCGACGAGCCAGACGCTCGCCGGCGAGGAGTCGCTGCTCGCTCGCGCCATCGGGTGAGCGCCCTCGCCCGATGAGCCTGCCGGCGCTGGTGATCTTCGACTGCGACGGCGTGCTGGTCGACAGCGAGCCGCTGTCGCTCGCGGTGCTCGCGCGGTCGATCCGCGCGACCGGCCTGACGATGAGCGACGACGAGATCCGTGCCGAGTTCATGGGCCCGTCGCTGGAGCAGATCGAGGCCGGGGTCACGGAGCGCCTCGCGGCGATCGGCCGGACGCTGCCCGAGGGCTGGCTCGACGGCTTTCTCGCGGGTCGGGCCGAGGCGTTCGCCGCCGAGCTGCGCGCGGTGCCCGGGGCGCGGGAGGCGGTCGAGGGCGTACGAGCGCTCGGGATCGACGCCTGCGTGGCCTCCCAGGGACGGTTGACGAAGACCGCGATGACGCTCGGCCTGACCGGCCTGAGCGACCTCTTCCCGCAGGACCGGCTGTTCTCCGCGACGATGGTCGCGCACGGCAAGCCCGCGCCCGACCTCTTCCTGCACGCCGCCGCCGCGTGCGGCCAGACGCCGGAGCGGTGCGTGGTGGTGGAGGACACGGTCGGGGGCGTGCGGGCCGCGCGGGCGGCCGGGATGCGGGTGCTCGGCTACGCCGGGACGCATGGCGCCGCGGCGCTCGCGGGGGAGGGGGCGGAGCCGCTGGACGACATGCGGTCGGTGCCGGGGCTCGTGGTCGCCGGGGCGCCGTCCGTCCGCTGACGCACGTCCGTCCGTCGCCTATGCGAACATACGTTCGTGCGCTGGGACAACCTCACCCTCGATGCCGACGACACCACCCGCCTGCCGGGCTACCGCGACGCGGCGGTCGTCCGCCACTTCGACGCCCCCGAGGCGCTCGACACCCGCTTCTACGAGGTGCGGGCGAGATCGGCGCTGAACCGCGTCCCGGAGCGGTCCCAGATGCCGTTCCGGTGGACCGTCAACCCATATCGAGGTTGCAGCCATGCCTGTATTTATTGCTTCGCCCGCCCGACCCACACCTACCTGGGCTTCGACGCGGGGCGCGACTTCGAGAAGGAGATCGTCGTCAAGGTCAACGCGCCGGAGGTGCTGCGCGTCGAGCTGGCGCGGCCGTCGTGGAAGGGGGAGCACGTCGCGCTCGGCACGAACACCGATCCGTACCAGTGGGTCGAGGGGCGCTACAAGCTGATGCCGGGGATCTGGGCCGCGTTGCGGGACGCGGGCAACCCCTGCTCGGTGCTGACGAAGTCGCCGCTGCTGCTGCGCGACCTCCCGCTGATGCAGGAGATCGCCGCACGGGCGGACTTCACCGCGAGCCTCTCGATCCCGACGATGGACGAGAAGGCGTGGCGGGCGACGGAGCCGCACACGCCGAACCCGAAGGCGCGGATGGAGGCGGTCGCGGAGCTGAACCGCCAGGGGATCCCGACCGGGATCCTCGTTGCCCCGCTGATGCCCGGCATCAACGACTCGCCCGCGCAGGTCGAGCGCATCCTCCAGATGGCGAGCGACGCGGGGGCGACCGCCGTCTCCGGGATCGCGCTGCACCTGCGGGGGGAGGTGCGCGGCGTCTTCATGGACTGGCTGCGGGCGACGCGACCCGACCTCGTCCCGCACTACGAGCGCCTCTACGCGCGCGGTGCCTACGCCCCGAGAGACGAGCGGACGCGGCTCTCGCGGCTCGTCCGCGACCGCCTCGACCCGGTGCGCCGGGCGCCGCCGTGGCGAATCCGCACGCGCGCGCGGGCGCTGCCGGGGCCGCTGGACCCGGTGGCGGGCCACGGCGGTGAGGGGCCTGGCGGCCGAGCGGGCGGGCGACCGGCCGGCGCTGCCGGGCCGGCGGCGGGCGAGGACGTGCAGGGAGCGCTGTTCTGATGATCGCGCGCATCAGGCCCGGCGGGACGGGGTACCCAAGCAGGCGAGCGCGGAGACGCGTGACTGGCGGCTGCCTGTGTGACCTACCGCACGCCGCGCGGCCGCAACTCCCACCAGCGTGGGTGTCTGGAAAGGAGATGGACGAACGCGTGAAGGGACGACGAGAAAGAGCCCTGGAGCGGATGCTCCAGACCCGCAGCCACGCGTGGGAGGAGGTCGGCCTCGCCCGTCAGCTCGGCCAGAAGGCGGCCAAGCGCGCGCAGCGCCAGGCGCTCGTGCTGCTGCCGCTGATCGCCGGCGTGGTGGTCGTCTACTCCTACCGTCGCGATCTCTTCGGCGCCGGCCTCGACGTGCCCGTCCGCTGGGCGACGGTGATCGCGCTCGTCGTGCTCGGCTGGGCGTTCGCGCGCGACGTCGGCCGCGCCGTCGGGCCGGAGCTGTTCCGCCGCCTCGATCCCGGCACCGCCGGCACCGCTGGGTTCCTGCTGCGCCTGCTGACCGTCTTCGTCGTCACGATCGTCGCGCTGCGGGTCGCCGGGCTGACGACGCAGACGCTCGCGGTCGGCGGCGGCTTCACCGCCGTCGTCTTCGGTCTCGCCGCCCAGCAGACGCTCGGCAACCTGATCGCCGGGATGGTGCTGCTGAGCGCGCGGCCGTTCAGAGTCGGCGAACGGGTCCGGCTCCAGGCCGGCGGGCTCGCCGGCCAGACGGAGGGCGTCGTCAGCTCGCTCGGCCTGCTCTACACGACGCTCGCGCGCGGCGAGGACCGCATCATGATCCCGAACAGCGTCGTCCTCAGCGCCGCCGTCGTGCCGCTGCGGGAGCCGGCCTCCGTCGACCTGCGCGCGCGGCTGCGCCACGGCGTCAAGCCGACGGACGTCCAGCGGCTGCTGGAGCAGGGCATCAGCGTCCCGTTGCGGGAGCGCGCGCACATCGGCCTGGAGGAGATCGACGGTGACGAGGTCGTGATGCGGATCCAGGCGACGCCCGAGTACGCCGACGACGGCGCCCGTCTCGCCGACGAGATCCTGACCGCGATGGCCTCCGTCACCGACGAGCACGCGGTCGTGGAGTAGGGCGGGGCGCCGCGCCCCACCCCCTCAGCGCTTCGCGCGCTGCCCGGCCGCCATCTCGGACGCGACGCGCATCGAGCCGAGTCTTCGGGCGACGAGCGCGGAGGGCTCCGGCAGCAGCGCCGCCAGCGCGGTGCCGATTCGCAGGCCGAGCGGCGCGACCTCCAGCTCCGCCCGGTTGCCCTCGATTGCCTTGACGACGCCGGCGGCGACGTCCTCCGGGGTTCGCGTGCCGGTGCCCGGCGGCAGTCTCACGCCGGCCTCGGCGAACATGCCGGCGTCGCGGATGAAGCCGGGGAACACGGTCGAGACGCCGACGCCGTGGTCGCGCAGGTCCTCTCGCATCCCCCGAGCGAAGCCGCGCAGCCCGAACTTCGTCGCCGAGTACAGCGCCATCCCCGGCTGCGACGTCTTGCCCGCCAGCGAGGAGATGAACAGCAGATGCCCGTGGCCGCGCTCCACCATCGGCTCCGACAGCAGCTTCGCGAGCACGATCGCGGCCCGCAGGTTCACGTCGAGCGCCCGGTCGACCTCGCTCACCGAGTAGTCGTCGAGCCGGCCGCTCGCCGGCAGCGCCGCGTTCGAGACGAGGATGTCGACCGCGCCCGCCTCGCGCGCGAGCCGCTCCACGTCGTCGCGGTCGGCGAGGTCGGCCGCGACCGTCCGCCCGCCCAACTCGGCCGCCAGCGGCTCCAGCACGTCGGTCCGCCGGCCCGTCAGCACGAGGGTCGCGCCGCGCGCCGCCAGCGCCCGCGCGATCGCCTGTCCGTTGCCGCCGGTCGCGCCGGTCAGCAGGACGGTGGTTCCGTCGATGGTGGTCACGCCGGAAAGCGTTTCACAGTCAGCCGCCGAAGACGGCAACGGTCGCCGTGAACGTGTGGATGAAGCTCGCGCCGCCGACCGGCCCGATCTCACCCGAGGCGAAGAAGCCCGCCGCCGGCGCCCCGCCCAGCTGCCGCGCCAGCATCCCCGCGTCGTGGTCAGCGATCCCGAACATCTCCCGCCCCCGGCTGTGGCAGGCGAACGCGAGCGCGCCGGCGGCGGTCCCGCCGAGCGCGTCGGCACGCAGCCGCAACTGGTCGTGCAGGTCGCGGTCGGCCGCCGCCGCGTCGCGCGCGTGCAGCCGCAGCACCTGGCCCGGCGTGACGACGGCGGCGACGCTGAGCGTGCTCGCGGCCGGGTCGGCGCCGAGCACCCCGCGCACGAGGAAGTCCCCCGGCTCGTAGTCGGCGTGCCCGTTCTCGACCACGATCCCGACCAGCAGCCCGCCGGCGATCAGCGTCTGCTCGCGCACGTCCAGCTCCTCGATCACCTCGCGGATCCGGTCGAGCGCCGGCCGTCCCGCCAGCTCCGCGATCACGTTCCCCTCGGCCGCCGTGATCGTCATCTCCGGCCCGACCGGCGTCGTCCCCTGCGAGACGCACGGCAGCAGGTCGACGCCGTCGAACCGCACGCCGACCGCCCCGCTCTCCTGGACCTGGTCGCCGTAGAACAGGGCGCCCGCGCCCTCGGCCGTCCGGCCGCTCGCGAGGCCGCCGACGACCGGCACGCCCGGTGCCCGCGCCGCGAGGTCCGCCAGCAGCGCGTCGGTCGGGAAGCTGAGCGGGTCCGGCAGCAGGATCGCGCCGCTCGCGCCCGCGAGGTCCTCCATCCCCGTCACCGCGACCATCCCCTCCAGCTCGGCGGCGGTCGCGTGGAACGGCCGCGCCGACCCCTCCCCGAGCGACGCGGCCCAGACCGCGACCGCCGTCCCCGCCTCGTACTCACTGCCGCAGCCGAGCACCCCGGCGGCGCCGCAGCCGATCAGATGGGGCGGGACGAGCCCCTCGTGCACGCCCTCCAGCGTCGCCTCCGGCGCCGCCAGGTGGCCGCCGGCGGCGAAGACGATCGCGAGGTCGGCCCGCTCGCCGTGCAGCCCGGCGCCGGCGGCGTTCGCGGCCTCGATCGCTCCGACCCGCGGGTCCGGATGAGTCGAGAGGCCGGTGCCGATCAAGGTCGCCACCGTTCCACAGTACTGGCCGTCGCCAGCCGCGTCACGGGTTCGCGACGACGGCGCGCGATACTGCCGCGGTGACCACCGCACCCGACCCGGCGAACCCGCCGGCGGACCGCCCGGCGAACTCGGCCGTGATCGCCCTCTTCGGCCCGACCGGCATCGGCAAGACGGCGGTCGCGATCGCCCTCGCCGCGCGGCTGCGGGCGGCGGGGGAGGAGCCGGTCGCCGTCTCCGCCGACGCGCTCCAGGTCTACCGCGGCCTCGAGCTGCTGACGGGCGCCGCCGACGCCGACGAGCGCGCCGCGCTGGAGCACCGGCTGATCTCCTTCCTCCCGGTCGATCAGACGTTCAGCGCCGGGCAGTACGCGGAGCTGGCCCACGCCGAGATCGACGGGCTGCTGGCCGCCGGCCGCCGGCCGATCGTCGTCGGCGGCACCGGCCTCTACCTGCGCGCGGCCCTGACGGAGCTGGCGCTGCGCCCGCCGGCGCCCGCGGGCGTCCGCGCGCGCTGGCAGGCGGAGCTGGAGCGCGACGGCGCCCCCGCGCTCCACGCCCGCCTCGCCGAGCGCGCCCCGTGGGCGGCCGCGACGATCGACCCGGGCGATCGCCAGCGGATCGTCCGCGCCCATGAGCTGCTCGACGCGGGCGAGCTGACGCCGCCCGCGAGCGACACGCCCTCGCAGCTGTGGACCGACGAGGTCCGCCACCCGACGCTGCTCGTCGGCCTCGTCCAGGAGCGCGAGGCGCTCTACGCCCGGATCGACGCCCGTGTCGACGCGATGCTCGCGGCCGGCGCGCGCGAGGAGGTCGAGCGCGCGGACGCCGCCGGCGCGTCCGACACGGCCCGCAAGGCGCTCGGGTTCGACGAGCTGCTGACCGGCGACGTGGAGGGGATGAAGCGCCGCACGCGCAACTACGCGCGCCGGCAGCTGACGTGGATGCGGAAGCTCGCCTCCGTCCACACGCTCGACGTGACCGGGCGCAGCGCCGACGAGGTCGCCGACGAGATCGCGCGGCTCGACAGCCGATAGGCTCCGGCGCCGCGCGCACCTGCGCGCCCGACCGCCCGAAACCGCCAGACCCGGAGGCAGCGTGAAGTTCGAGAAGTGGCAGGCCCTTGGCAACGACTACCTGATCGTCGAGGCCGCCGAGCTTCCCTTCCCGCTGACCGGCCCGCGCGTCGCGAAGCTCTGCGCCGGCCACTTCGGGATCGAGTCCGACGGCGTCCTGCTGCTGGCGCCGTCCGAGCGCCCCGGCTACGTCGCCGACCTGCGGATCTTCAACCCCGACGGCTCCGAGGCGGAGCTGTCGGGCAACGGCGCCCGCGAGGCGATCATGTACCTGCGCCAGCGCGGCTGGACCGACGCCGACACGTTCTCGATCCACACGGTCGCCGGCGAGATCCGCCCGACGATCACCGGCCCGAGCACATGCCGCGTCGACATGGGACGCGCGAAGCTGACCTCGAAGGACTTCCCCGGCGGCCCCCCCGACGGCTCCGCCACGCTCACCGCCGACGGCATCGAGTGGGCCTTCCAGCACGTCTCGATCGGGAACCCGCAGTGCGCGATCGCGGTCGGCTCCGAGGAGGAGCTGGCGGCGCTCGACCTGCCGGCGATCGGCTCCGCGATCGAGCGCAACGAGCTCTTCCCCAACCGCACGAACGTCTCCTGGTACGCCGAGCTGGCGCCCGACCGGATCCGCGCGCGGATCTTCGAGCGCGGCGTCGGCGAGACGCTCTCCTCCGGCACCGGCGCGACGGGCGCGGCCGTCGCGCACGTGCTGCGTGGCGGCGGCGGGGAGGACGGCCTCGTGACCGTCCTGCTCGACGGCGGCGAGCTCGACGTCGAGGTGGCCGAAGACCTGCACGTGAACCTGACCGGTTGGGCCGTCCCCGTCTTCGCGGGCGTCCTCTCCGCTGACTTCCTGAAGGAGCTGCATGCGACCGAGTAAGCGCCTGGACCGGATCCCTCCCTACCTCTTCGCGCAGCTGGAGCGCAGAATCGCGGAGAAGAAGGCGGCCGGCATCGACGTCATCTCGCGCGGGATCGGCGACCCCGACATGCCGACCTTCCCGCCGATCGTCGAGGCCGCGCAGCGCGCCGTCGCCGATCCCGGCACGCACCAGTACCCGTCCAACCGGGGCCGTCAGGACTTTCGCGAGGGCGTCGCCGCGTTCTACGACCGCCGCTTCGGCGTGACGCTCGACCCGGACACCGAGGTGATGCCGGCGATCGGGGCGAAGGAGTGCATCTTCAACCTCAACCTCGCCTTCCTCGACCCCGAGGACATCGCGCTCGCGTCCGACCCCGGCTACCCGGTCTACACCGGCGGGCCGCTGCTGGCGGGCGCCGACTCGGTGCTGATGCCGCTCGTGCCGGAGCTGGGCTTCGCCCCCGACCTCGACGCGATCTCGGCCGCCGACGCCGCCCGCGCGAAGCTGCTGTTCATCAACTACCCGAACAACCCGACCGGCGCGATCGTCCCGGAGGGCTTCTTCGAGAAGGTGGTGGCGTTCGCGCGCGAGCACGAGATCCTCGTCGTCCACGACAACGCGTACAGCGAGACGACCTACGACGGCTACGTCGCGCCGTCGTTCCTCGCGACGCCGGGCGCGAAGGAGGTCGGCGTCGAGGTCTTCTCGTGGTCGAAGGGCTACAACATGACCGGCTGGCGCTGCGCCGCGATCGTCGGCAACGCGGAGGCGATCTCCGCCTACTGGAAGCTGAAGTCGAACATCGACTCGGGGCTCTTCGAGGCGATCCAGCTGGCCGGCCTGGCGGCTTTGCAGCCGGAGGTCGACGCGGAGGTCGCGCGGATGAACGCGATCTACACGCGCCGTCGCGACCTCGTCTGCGACGCGCTGCGCGCGGCCGGGGTCGACGTGACCTCGCCGAGAGGGACGATCTACGTCTGGGCGCCGGTTCCCCCCGGCTACGAGAGCGCCGCCGCCTACTGCGAGCACGTGCTGGAGGAGGCGGCCGTCGTGATCTCCCCGGGCGGCGCGTACGGGGCGAGCGGCGAGGGCTTCTTCCGCATCTCGCTGACGACGCCCGACGACCGCCTCACCGAGGCCGTCGCGCGGATCCAGAGACTCGGCTAGAAGGGACCGGGGGTCGCCGGCGGCACTAGACTGGAAGGATGCCGACGACCCGCAGCCGCAACGGCCGCACCACACCCACGCGCCCCGGCGAGCAGGAGCCGACCGGTCGCGCGCGCTAGCGCGCGTACATGATCGCCGCGCTGCCCGAGGGCGACGACCTGGCCGAGCTGGAGGAGCTGCTGCGCACCGCCGGCGTCGCCGTCGTCGGCCGGCTCGTGCAGCACATGGAGCAGCCGCACCCGAACACGTACCTCGGCACCGGCAGACTGGCGGAGCTGAAGGAGCTGCTGAGAGACTCCGACGCGAACGTCGTCGCCTGCGACGACGAGCTGACGCCCCGCCAGGGCCGCAACCTGGAGGAGGCGCTCGGCGTCCCGGTCGTCGACCGGACCGCGATCATCCTCGACATCTTCGCCGGCCACGCCAACTCGGCCGAGGGCAAGCTGCAGGTCGAGCTGGCGCAGCTCGACTACAACCTCGCCCGCATGCGGGGCCTCTGGACCCACCTCGAACGGCTCGGCGGCGGCGTCGGCACGCGTGGCCCGGGCGAGTCGCAGCTGGAGACCGACCGCCGCCTCGCGCGCGATCGCATCTCGGCGCTGCGCCGCCGGCTCAAGGAGGTCCAGGCGAGCCGTGGCGTGATGCGGGCCGAGCGGGAGCGGGCGAAGCTTCCGACGATCGCGCTCGTCGGCTACACGAACGCCGGCAAGTCGACGCTCCTGAACGCGATGACGGGCGCCGACGTGGGCGTCCGCGACCGCCTCTTCCACACGCTCGACCCGACGACCCGCTCGCTGCGGCTCGGCGGCCGCGACTACCTGCTGACCGACACCGTCGGCTTCATCCGCAAGCTGCCCCACCAGCTGGTCGACGCGTTCGGCGCGACGCTGGAGGAGACGCGCATCGCGGACCTGCTCCTGCACGTCGTCGACGGCTCGGCGAGCGAGGAGGACCAGGTCGAGATGATGACCGCGGTCGAGTCGGTGCTGGAGGAGATCGGCGCCGGCGAGCAGCCGCGGCTGCTGGTGCTGAACAAGGCCGACGCGCTCGACGAGAACGCCCGCGAGGAGCTGCTGATCCGCCATCCCGACGGCTTCCTCGTCTCGGCCCTGACGGGCGAGGGGATCGAGGGGCTGGGGGAGCGGATCGAGGCCGAGTTCGCGCGCTCGCTGCGCGACGTGGAGCTGCTGCTGCCCTACGACCAGGGCGGCCGCATGGCGGAGCTGCACGAGGTCGCAGGCGACCTGCTGCGCGAGGACACGCCCGAGGGCGTGCGCGTGAGCGCGCGGCTGCCCGCGACGGTCGCGGCGCGCTTCGAGCGCTACGCGGTCTCCTCGAACGGCAACGGCTCGCACGCGTGAGCGGCGGCGAGGCCGGCGGTGCCGCCGCCGGCGAGCTGCCGATCCGCCGCCTGCACCCCGACGCGATCGTCCCGCGCCGCGCCTACGGCGGCGACGCCGGGCTCGACCTGCACGCGCTCGCGGCGATCACGCTCGGGCCGGGGGAGCGGGCGCAGGTCCCGACCGGGATCGCGGTCGCGATCCCGGAGGGCCAGGCCGGGCTCGTGCTGCCGCGCTCGGGGCTCGCGACGCGCAGCGGGATCGCGCTCGTGAACGCGCCGGGCCTGATCGACGCCGGCTACCGCGGCGAGCTGAAGGTCCTGCTGCTCAACACCGACCGCGAGACGCCGTGCGAGATCGCGGCCGGCGACCGGATCGCGCAGCTCGTGCTGATCCGCGTCGAGCTGCCGCTGCCGGTCGAGGTCGAGGAGCTGCCCGACAGCGAGCGCGGCAGCGGCGGCTTCGGGTCGAGCGGGGCCTGAGCGGGCGCCCAGGCGCGTCAACGCCGACTGCGTTGATTCGCCGTCCGGCTCACCGCTTCTGCCAGGACCACGAGAGAGTTCCGCTCACGTTGAGCGTGCTGTTGGATCTCGCCGATGGTCTCGTCGACACGGCCTCGATCATCGAGCGCACCAAGGAGCCACACGCGCCCGGTCGTCCTGAGGACACCGGCGTCGTCGCGTCGACGTTGCGTCTGCTCGATCGCGTACAGCTCGTAGGTCGGATGATGCATATTGAGCCATGAGAGACGCCAGCGACTCGTGTCCCAACGCCTGAGAGGATTCTCGAGGCGCCAGAACGACCCGTGATCCGAACCGCCGGCGTCGTGCTCATCGGGCCAACCTGGCATGGCTCGCCGCCGGTCGGAAGCGACGAACGCATCGACGTCACGGAACTCCTGAACGCCCGCCGGACGACTCGGAGGACGACGGATCGCGTCGACGACGCAGCGTCGACCACGGCCCTCGGAGAGCTCGGCGTCGACTGCCTCACGTACGGCGTAGATCTCCTCGGTGAGCAGCATCTGCAGTCGCTCGAGGGCGATCCCCTGATCCTCATGCCGCAAGAGCGTCTGGTAGGCGATCCGCAGGTCGGACACCCACGGTTCGGCGCGCCTCAGCCGCCGTCGTTGTCGAAGGGGGAGCGATCGGAGTCGATCGGGCGCGCGACGGTCCGCGTCCCGCGCTTCCGCGACCGCCGCCTCGATGGCCTGCCCAGCGCCGTGGTGCAGCCAGCGGTGCAGCTGGATCCTGCGGAGCTCTCGCGTGACGGCGCGTTCGTAGTTGACGTACGAATCGACGTAGCTGCGCTCGAATGCGAATTCGACGCCCGAAGTCCATGGATCGATCCGGGGAACGCCGGCGAACGGCGCCCATCTCTGTCTCCAGCGTCGGCGAGCGTCGCCGAACGCGTGGTCGACGTCATCTGACAGCGCCATACTGCCTTTCGCAGATCGAAGACATCGTCATTTCTGTTCATCGTACGAGGACCACGAGATGCACAGAACGAATCGTGAGTCGCAGGGCGAGCTGATCTACCTTTCGGAGCGGAAGCTGCGAATCGCGGCGCGCCAGCGGGGCATACGAACCGACCGATGGTCGAAGGAGACGACGGTCGATGGCAACGTGCGGCTGTCGCTCGGGCTCCCCACGGTCGCAAGTGCGGAGGTAGCGCTGAGCGGCCACACTGCGTCGACCGCCGACCGACCGGGTCAGCTCGAACGGACCCTTGGTCGTGTCGTCGATGCACTGGACGCCGACGGTCTTCCGGATCTCGACGCAGGCGACGCGTCGATTCAGGAAGGCGACTGGTTTCGATTTCGCCGCAGCCTGCGATTCGGCGTCGGCTCGTCCGACGATGATCAATCGATCACGGCGTTGGTCGCCGTCGACCGCACCTCTGTGGTTGATGGTGGATTCCGTCCGGGACTTCTCATCCATGGATCAGCCGATCATGTTCTTGCCCCGTACCGCAAGGACTTTGACGAGGCTGTCGCCATGCGCTCGGGTTCCGGGACC
>JAATFK010000382.1 GCA_015655225.1 Solirubrobacterales bacterium
ACCGACCAGTTCGCGATCTCGTACCAGCCGAGGCCGGCCGCGCTCAGCAGCTCGTCGGCCAGCTCGAAGCGGTCCGCGAGCGCGTCCTCGTCGGGGGGCGGCAGCTCGCCGCGGCGCACGCGCGCGTGGAGTCTCGTGCCGGGCTCGACCGTCAGCGCGTAGGCGCTGACGTGGTCGGGGCCCACCGACAGCGCCGCTTCGAGGGACGCGCGCCAGTCCTCCTCCCGCTCGCCGGGCGTGCCGTAGATCAGGTCGAGAGAGACGTGCTCGAAGCCGGCCGCGCGCGCCTCCGCGGCGGCCGCGGCGGGACGCCCGGGCGTGTGGCGGCGGTCGAGCACGTCGAGCACGTGCGGGACCGCGCTCTGCATCCCGAGCGAGACGCGCGTGAAACCGGCTTCCCGGAGCGTGGCGAGGCTCGCGGGGGTGACGCTCTCGGGGTTCGCCTCGGTCGTGACCTCGGCGCCGGGCGCCAGGCCCAGCTCGTCGTCGATCGTCGCGAGGATCGCGGCAAGGTCCTCGGGGGGAAGCAGGGTCGGCGTCCCGCCGCCGAAGAAGACGGTCTGGACCGGCGGGGCGTCGGGGCCGAGCGTGCGGCGCGCGAGGCGCAGCTCGGCGATCGCGCTGGCGGCGAAGCTGCCGCGGTTGACGCCCCCCGGCAGCTCCTGCGCCGTGTAGGTGTTGAAGTCGCAGTAGCCGCAGCGCGACGCGCAGAACGGCACGTGCACGTAGA
Organism: Solirubrobacterales bacterium; assembly: GCA_015655225.1. Taxonomy (GTDB): domain Bacteria; phylum Actinomycetota; class Thermoleophilia; order Solirubrobacterales; family Solirubrobacteraceae; genus Conexibacter. Next base: position 731 of record JAATFK010000382.1, read on the forward strand.
CCGACAGCGGCCGCTCGCCGAGCTCGGCGAGCGCGGCCTCCGGCAGCGCGCCGTCGGCGGGCGCGGGGGCTCCGTCGGGCAGGCGGGCGGGCATGAGGCTCAGTGTGGCAGCCGCGTCGGGGTGCAGCCGGGGCCGGGCGGGCGGGCCGGCGGTCAGCGGCGCGACCGGGCGGGTGCGGCCGACGCGGCGCCCGTCCCCACCAACCCTGGCTTCGCCGCTCCCCATGCCGCGATCGACTCGGGGACGACGAGGGCGAGCGCGACCAGCAGCGGCAGCGTCCAGGCGCCGCTCGCGTCGTGCAGCGCTCCGAGCAGCAGCGGGCCGACCGCCGCGAGCGTGTAGCCGACCGACTGGGACATGCCCGACAGCGCCGCGGCGTGCTCGGCGTCGGGGGAGCGCATCACGACGATCGTCATCGCGAGCGCGAAGACGCCGCCCTGGCCGAAGCCGAGCAGCACGATCCACAGCACCGCGAGCGAGCGCGGGGCGATCAGGACGCCGACCAGCCCGACCGCCGTCAGCCCGATCCCGAGCGCCAGCACCCCACGCTGGTCGACCTGGCGGCTCGCGATCCAGGAGAGCAGGAGGCTCGCCGGGATCCCGATCACGATCCCGATCGAGACGAGCAGCCCCGCCGTCCCGGTGCTGATCCCGTGCGCGTGGAAGATGTCCGGCAGCCACGCGGCGACCGTGTAGAAGAGCAGCGACTGCAGCCCCATCAGGATCGTCACGCGCCACGCGAGCGGGTCGCGCCAGAGCGAGATGCGGCGGTGTCGCGGGGCGATCGCGCCGGCCTCGCGCGCGCCCGTCTGGGGCAGCCAGACGATCGCCGCCAGGACCGCCGGCACGCCCCACGCCGCGAGCGCGAAGCGCCACGAGCCGGTCGCGTGCTCGAACGGAACGGTGAGGCCGGTCGCGAGCGCCGCCCCGCCGCTCAGCGCTGCCGAGTAGACGCCCATCATCGCCGGCGCGCGGTCCTCGAAGCGGCGCTTGACGATCCCCGGCATCAGCACGTTCCCGACCGCGATCCCGCAGCCGGCGACGACCGTCCCCGCGAACAGCGTCCCGACCGTCCCGGGCAGCCGCAGCGCGATCCCGGCGGTGATCGCGACGAGCGCCCCGAGCACGACCCGCTCCGGCGCGAAGCGGCCGGCGAGCAGCGGCGCGAGCGGCGCGACCAGCCCGAGCGCGAGCAGCGGCGCCGTCGTCAGCAGTCCCGCCGCGCTGCTGGAGAGGCCGAGGTCGTGGCGCAGGTCGTCGGCGAGCGGACCGACGCTCGTGATCGCGAAGCGCAGGTTCAGCGCGACGAGGACGATGCCGGCCAGCAGCAGGATGGGTCGGCGCATCGGGCCCGACGATAGCCGGCGGCCGAGGAGCGTCGACTTCTGGTCGCTGGACGACCAGAGATTGACGCTCCTCCGAGCCCGAGCCGGCTAGCGCAACCCGACCAGCGCCCGACCGGCCTCGCCGGCGAGGCGGAACAGCGGCGATGGGACGATGCCGAGGACGATCACGGCGGCGGCGCAGAGCCAGGCCACCACGAGGACTTCGGGCTGAGGACGGGCCGCGGGCGCGGCAGACGCGGCCGCGAGCGCATCCGCCTCCTGCGACCCCCCCGCCATCACCGGCGCCCCGCCCGCCGGGGCGAGCGCTGGCGAGACCGTCGAGAGCTCGGCCGGCGCCTCGCGCATCCAAAGCGTCGCGACGACTCTCAGGTAGTAGCCGAGCGAGATCATCGCGCCGACGACGAGGACGATCGCGAGCCACGTGTAGCCGCCGTCGACCAATGCGTCGATCAGGTAGACCTTGCCGATCAGGCCGGCGGTCGCGGGCAGCCCGGCGAGGCCGAGCATCGCGACCGTCAGCGGGATCGCCAGCAGCGGCTGGCGACGGCCGAGCCCGGCGAAGCCCTCGAGGTCGTCGCCGAGCGGCGTCGCGCGCTCGCGGGCGACGATCGTCGCGAACGCGGCGATGTTCATCGCCAGGTAGACGACGAGGTAGAAGACGGTCGCCTTGACGCCCAGCTGCGTCCCGACGATCACGCCGCAGAGCAGGTAGCCGGCCTGCGCGACGCCGGAGTAGCCGAGCATCCGCTTGAGCGACGTCTGCCCCAGCGCGCCGACGTTGCCGACGATGATCGTGATCGCCGCGAGCGCGGCGAGCGCGGGCGCCCAGTGGTGGTGCGCGCCGATCAGCGCGACGTCGAACAGGCGCAGCAGCACGCCGAACGCGGCCGCCTTCGTCGCG
>JAATFK010000475.1 GCA_015655225.1 Solirubrobacterales bacterium
ATCGCGCTCGGCACGCTCGTGCTGTTCGCGGCGCTCGGCGCGCTCGGCCAGCTGGTCGCGCTGCTGCTCTTCATCTACCTCGCGCTCGCCTCCTCCGGCGGGACGGTGCCGCTGGAGGCGCTGCCCGGCGTGCTGAAGGCGGTCGCCAACTTCGAGCCGCTGCGTCAGGTGCTCGACGGGGTGCGCTCGATCCTCTACTTCGGCGCGAAGGGCGACGCGGGCCTGACGCGCGGCTTCGTGATGACCGGCGTCGGCTTCGTGCTGTGGCTCGTCCTCGGCGTCGCGATCACGACCTTCTACGACCGCCGCGGCCTCGACCGGCTCGAACCGGAGCTGCTGAGCTACGTCAGCAGATCGGTGCGGGGCTACCGAGAGCAACAGGCCGCGCCGGAGGAGTCGCCCTAGCCGCGCGTGCGGAACCGCGCTCGTTCTCGGATGAGCGTTCACTCATTCTTCACAGAAAAGGCCTCCATCTCCGGTTGATTGAGAGAACACTCATCCACCGAAGGAATGGACGTTCTCTCAATGAGCCGTACCCTCACAGACCGGTTCGCCGGCCTGGCGATCGTCGCTGGCCTGGCCGGCGCGGCGCTCCTGCCGGCCGCGCCCGCGGGCGCCGCGATCGTCGACGCCCACCTCGCGTTCACCGGTGACACCACCACGACGATGACCGTCACCTTCAAGGAGGACGCCGCCGTCGCCGGGACCACCGCGCTCGCCTACGCGCGCCCCGCCGGCGCGACCGGCGGCGCCGCCGCCTGCGCCGTCGCGCCGGCCCCGGCCGACTGCCTCCAGATCGCCCTGGCGCGCACCGACGCGACCGGCGTCGCGGGCACCGGCACCGTCTACTCGTTCTTCACCGGCACGTTCACGGGCCTCGCCGCCGGCGCCAGCTACGACTGGTTCGTCAGCGACAGCGTCACCACCGCGGGCGTCTCCCCCGGCACCTTCACCACCGCGCGCGGCGGCGACACGCCGTACACCGCCGCGACCTACGGCGAGGTGCACGTCGACGACGGCGACGACGTGACCGCGTTCGGCGCCAGCGCCCCGGGCGACTACTCGATCCCCGGCCTCGTCGGCCTCTGGGCGGCCGACGACGTCGTCTTCAACCAGAACGTGCGCCCCTCCTTCGTCGTCTCCTCCGGCGACAACATGAACGACGGCACGATGGAGGACAGATACGACCAGTTCTTCGACGGCCAGACCTCGACCGGCCCGAGAGCGCAGGACACGACCGCGATCGGGACCGTCACCGGCAGCGTCCCGTTCATGTCCGCGCTGGGCGACCACGAGTACAAGAACACGGCCACGCCCGGCACCGCCTCGCCGCTCTTCTACGCCCACTTCCCGAACCCCGCCAACGGGCCGAGCGGGCAGGAGAACCGCTCCTACTCCTACGACTACGACGGCGTCCACTGGACCGTGCTGGAGGCGAGCCCGGGCCTGCACCCGTCCGACTTCCCGGACTACTGGAGACACGAGCTGGCCTGGCTCGACGCCGACCTCGCGTCCGCCGTCAGACGGACCCGCTTCCAGATCGTGGTCATGCACCAGCCGCCGTTCCACTCGAAGACGAGCCGCGTCTACCCCGAGTACGCGGACCCCGAGTTCCGTGACGACGTGATGCCGATCTTCGACAGATACGGCGTCGAGGCGGTCGTCTCCGGCCATGACGCGCACGACGTCCGCAGCTTCCCGCTCGTCGGCACGCCGACGCCGGACTGGACCGAGGGCCAGCCGCACGTCTCGCCGGACATCGTCGCGCCCGGCAAGGGCACGACCTACCTGGAGCAGTCGACGACCGGCAAGAACTACGACGGCCTGCTCGACAGCGAGCCGTGGGTCGCCTGGTCGCAGTCCGAGGAGACGCTGCCGACCGTCCTGCTGTTCACGTTCAACGCGAGAACGATCAGCGCGAAGTTCGTCCGCACCGACGCGCTCGACCCGGTCACCCACCAGCTGGTGCCGACCGGGCAGCCGGTCGACAGCTTCACGATCCAGCAGGTGCCGGTCCCCGGCAGCGACACGCCCGCGACCGGGCCGGCCGGCCCCGCCGGCCCCGCTGGTCCCGCCGGCCCGACCGGTGCGAAGGGCGACGCCGGCGCGACGGGCGGCACGGGCCTCACCGGCCCGATCGGCCTGCCCGGCGCGCTCGGCGCGACCGGCCCCAAGGGCGACGCCGGGGCGGCTGGCAAGACCGGCGCGACCGGCAAGACCGGCGCGCGCGGCCCGGCCGGGCGCGACGCGAAGGTGACGTGCAAGGTGACGCGCGTGCGCGGCGCCCAGCGCGTCACGTGCAAGGTGACCGTCGCCGGCGCCAGCACGCGGCGCCAGCTGACGCACGCGAGCGCGAAGCTCGTGCGCGGTGGCCGCACCTACGCGACCGGCAGCACGGCGCGCCTGCGCCCGCACCGCACGCTCAAGCGGGGCAGCTACGTCCTTCGCCTGGCCTCCGGCCACACGCACTGGACGTTCGCGGTCCGCGTGCGCTAGAGCGCGCGCCACCCGCCGTCTCCGCGCCGCGCGCCTGCGCGGGAGCCCGACCGGCTCCCGCTCAGGCCGCGGCCGACGCGGCCTGCTGCTCGGGCCGCGGCACGAGCACGCAGCGCAGCGCGCCGCAGTGCAGCTCGACCGTCGTGCCGGCGACGAAGCGGCCCTCCGTCGTCGCCCGCTCCGGGTGGAGCGCGGTGAGGCCGGCCAGCTCGTGCGTCGCGCGCGAGGCGGCGGCGCGCAGCGCGCCGATCGCCTGGCGCTTGCCGTAGTGCCAGCCGGCGGCGACGAGGTGCTCGCCGTGGTGGACCTGCCAGCGCCAGCGACGGCCGAGCTGGTTCGGGGCGAGCGGCTCGATCAGGTACGTGAAGGTCGGAACGGCGTCCTGCATGCCACTCACGCTAGCTGCTCTCGGCGGGAACTCAACCGAGAGCAGCCAGCGCGGGGACGATCAGGCGGTTGCCCGCCGGCGGACGAGCGCGTCGACCGTCACGGCGGCGATCAGCACGATCGCGGTCGCGATGTCCTGCCCGGCCGCGTCGATCCCCATCAGGCCGAGGCCGTTGAAGACGGCCGCGATCAGGAGCCCGCCGAGCAGCGCGTGCACCGGCTTGCCGCGGCCGCCGAACAGGCTGGTGCCGCCGATCACGGCGGCGGCGACCGCGTAGAGCACGAGGTTGCCGCCGTCGATGTCGGTCGACATCGACCCGAGCCGCGACTCGTAGACGAGCCCGGCCATGCCGGCCGTCAGCGCGCACAGCACGAAGCCCGTCGTGCGGATGCGGGCGACGTTGATGCCCGCCCGGCGCGCCGCCTCCGGGTTCGCGCCGATCGCGTACATGTAGCGACCGAGGCGCGTCCGGCTCATCAGCCACGAGTAGACGAGCAGGATCGCCAGCACGACCGGGACGACCCATGGCACGCCCTTGAGCGGCGTCAGCGCCCCGCGGTTGACGTTGCAGATGATCACGAGCGCGATCCCGCCGATCGCCGTCACGGCGATCGTCAGGATCGTCACGCTGATCGGGGGCGCCGTCAGGCCGCGGGCCCGGCGTCTCGCGACGCTGCTCAACAGGAACGCGGAGAAGATCACCAACACGACGATCAACGCGATCCAGCTCAGGGCCGGGCTCATGTTCGTGTTGACGATGTTGTAGATCGTGCCCTGCTGGTCGAGCGGGATCACGCCGCCGACGGCCGTCTTGTCGATGTTCGCGAGCTCGAGCATGACGCCCTCGAAGCCGAGCAACCCACCGAGGGTGACGACGAACGAGGGCAGCCCCAATCGTGTGATCAGGGTCCCTTGGATCAAGCCGAGGAACGAGGCGACCACCAATCCGCCGAGGATCGCCAGCCACCATGGGAAGCTCACCGGCGGCGCCGCCAGCTCCGCGATCGCGAACGCCGCCACCGCCGCCGCGTAGCCGACCGAGAGGTCGATCTCCGAGAGGATCAGCGGGAACACCTCGGCGGCGCCGAAGAGGATGAAGACGCCGGCCTGCACGAACAGGTTCACGAGGTTGCCGGCGGTGAGGAAGTTCGACTGCTCGATCTGGAAGAAGACGACGATCGCGACGAGGCCGATCAGGATCGGCACCGCGCCGCTCTCACCGCTGCGAATCCGGCGACCCCACGCGCGGAAGTACTCGTTCAGGTTGTTCGCGAGGACCTCCGGGGCGGCGGCCGCGATCTCGACCTCGTGGACGTCGGACGCCGTGGGGTCGGTCGTCGTCGGGGTCTCGGGGCTGTCTCCGGTTGCGGTCATCGGTTCTCCTCCCGACCGTTCGCCTCATGGTCGGTTGCGCGGTGCGTCGCGGTGCCGGTCGTCATGTACTCGACCAGGCTCTGGCGATCGAACGCCGACGCCGGCCCGTCGACGACCAGCCGGCCGAGGTACAGGACGGCGATGCGGTCGGCGACCTCGAAGACGTCGTTGAGGTTGTGCGAGATCACCATCACGGCGACCCCACGGCTGGACAGGGTCTTGATCAGCTGCAGCACCATCGTCGTCTGCGCGACGCCGAGGGCGGCGGTCGGCTCGTCCATGATCACGAGCTGGGCTCTCGACATGACCGCCTTGGCGACCGCGACCGACTGGCGCTGGCCGCCGGAGAGCGAGCCGACCGGCTGGCGGATCGACCGCACGGTCGTGACCGACAGCTCCTCCAGCGTTCTGCGCGCGGCCAGCTCCATCGAGCCCTCGTCGAGCACGCCCCAGCGGACCGGCTCGTGGCCGAGGAACATGTTCTGGACGATGTCGAGGTTGTCGCAGAGCGCGAGGTCCTGGTAGACCACCTCGATGCCGAGCGCCTGCGCCTCGCGCGGGCTCGAGAGCGAGTGGTGGGTGCCGTCGATCAGCACCTGGCCGGCGTCATAGGGCTGGACGCCCGCGAGGCCCTTGATGAGGGTCGACTTGCCGGCGCCGTTGTCGCCGACGAGCGCGGTCACCTTGCCGGGGTAGACGCTCAGGTCGACCCCCTTGAGGACGTCGACGGGCCC
>JAATFK010000355.1 GCA_015655225.1 Solirubrobacterales bacterium
TCGGCTCGGTCGAGGCGCCCGCGGTCGCGACCGCCGCCGCCGCCGAGGTGACGCCCTCCACCAGCTACCCGTTCGAGGGTCCCCACCAGGCGGGCGTGATCACGCCCCAGCAGCGCGCCGCCGCGTTCGTCGCGCTCGACGCGACCGCCGCGGACCGCGCCGGGCTGATCGACCTGCTCCAGACGCTGACCGACCAGATCCGCTTCCTCACCACCGGCGGCCTGCCGCCGAACGCTGGGATCACCGCGCCGCCCGTGGACAACGGCGTCGTCGGGCCGCTTATCGCGCCCGACGGGCTGACGGTCACGGTGTCGGCCGGCGCCTCGCTCTTCGACGGCCGCTTCGGGCTCGCGTCGAGCAAGCCGGCGAAGCTCACGACGATGTCGGCGGAGCCGTTCCCGAACGACGCGCTGCAGGCCGGCGGGTGCGACGGCGACCTGCTGCTGCAGATCTGCGCGCACGAGGCCGACACCGTGATCCACGCGCTGCGGCAGATCGCCAAGGTCACGCGCGGCGGCGCGCAGATCCGCTGGCGGCAGGACGCCTTCCAGTCGCTCCCGCGCCCGACCGGCACGCCGCGCAACCTGATGGGCTTCAAGGACGGGATCGCGAACCCGGACGTGACGGCGTCCGCGCAGATGGACGCGCTCGTCTGGACGCGCGGCGGGACGAACGGCGAGCCGGCGTGGACCACGGGCGGCAGCTACCAGGTGGTGCGCGTGATCCGGATGCTCGTCGAGTTCTGGGACCGCGTCGACGTGCGCGAGCAGGAGCAGATGATCGGCCGCCGCAAGGACGACGGCGCTCCGCTGACCGGCGGCGGCGAGTTCACCGCGCCGAACTACAACAACGACCCCACCGGGGAAGCGGTCCTCTTCAGCGCGCACATCCGCAACGCGAACCCGCGCACGAAGCAGACCGAGGACTCGCAGATCCTGCGCCGCTCCTACAACTACGACAACGGCATCGACCTCAACGGCCAGCTGCAGCAGGGCCTCGTCTTCGCCGGCTTCCAGCAGGACCTCGAGCGTCAGTTCAAGGCGGTCCAGACGCGCCTGATCGACGAGCCGCTCGTGGATTACATCTCGCCGATCGGCGGCGGCTACTTCTTCACCCTGCCCGGCGTCGCCGGCAGCAGCGACTGGCTCGGCAGAGCCCTCTTGGCATGAGCACCCGAACTCACCGAACGGAGCAACGATGAAGCGCGTCGCACGGACCCCCTACCTGTTCGGGCTCGCCCTGGTCCTGGCGGTCGCGGTCGCCGTGGCCGTCGGCCTCGGCGGGCTCGGAGCCACCCACCTCAGCACCGTCGGCGCCGTCACGGTGAACAATTCGGCCAAGACGACGACCCCGATCAAGCACGTCGTCGTGATCTACGACGAGAACGAGAGCTTCGACCACTACTTCGGCACCTACCCGTACGCCGAGAACACGGACGGGACGAGCTTCTGCCCCGCGCCGGGCACGGCCGGGCTGCCGTGCGCCTCCGACAGCGTGAACACGGAGCTGGCGGCGGGCCTCGTGCCCGCCTCGACGCTCGGCTCGCAGGTCACGAGAGGGAACTGCTCCACCTACCAGGGCGCCAGCACGCCGAACCCGGAGGCGAGCGCCGCCCCGCCGGTCGCGAACACGACGACGCCGAACCCGAACGAGTACCAGCCCCAGCGGATCCCGGACACCGCCGCGGTGACGTGCGACAACAACCACAGCTACACGCCCGAGGAAGAGGCCACCGACGGCGGCAGAATGGACAGATTCGTCCAGTACACGTCCTCCAGCTGCACGATCCCGGGCGCGTCGGACAGCTCGCCGGGCATCGGCATGGACTACTACGACGGCAATGCCGTCAGCGGGCTGTGGAACTACGCCCAGCACTACGCGATGTCGGACAACTCGTGGGACGCGACGTTCGGCCCGACGATGATCGGCTCGCTGAACATGTTCGCCGGCACGACCTACAGCTCGCTCACGAACTCGACCTACATCTCCAACACCAACCCGGAGTGGGACGACGTCGACGGGCAGAGCGGCGCGATGGGGGGCGACAACATCGGCACGCTGCTGAACGCGAAGAACGTCTCCTGGGGCTGGTTCGAGGAGGGCTTCTCGACGCCGACCACCTCCGTGACGAACGTCAAGGGCAGCTCCGCCAACATGTTCAGCTCGATCTACGACACGCCGGACTGGTGGGAGGCGACGAGCAACGCAA
>JAATFK010000300.1 GCA_015655225.1 Solirubrobacterales bacterium
CATGCGGGCCTGCAGGCCGACGCTCTGATCGCCCATCTGACCCTCGAGCGCCGCTCGCGGCGTCAGCGCGGCCACGGAGTCCACCGCGATCAGGTCCACGGCGCCCGAGCGCACCAGCATGTCGGCCACCTCGAGCGCCTGCTCGCCGTAGTCCGGCTGCGAGACCAGCAGGTCGTCGATGTTGACCCCGATCCGCTGCGCGTAGAGCGGGTCCATCGCGTGCTCCGCGTCGATGAACGCGCAGACGCCGCCGAGCTTCTGCGCCTCGGCGAGGATGTGGTAGACGAGCGTCGTCTTGCCGGAGGACTCCGGGCCGAAGACCTCGACGATGCGTCCACGCGGGACCCCACCGATGCCGAGCGCGAGGTCGAGCGAGAGCGCGCCGGTGGGGATCGCGTTGACGCGCACGCGCGCGCCCGGATCGCCCATCCGCATGACGGTGCCCTTGCCGAACTGACGCTCGATCTGCGTCAGCGCTCCCTGCAGCGCGGCGTCCCGGGCCTTCGCGGTCTTGTCCTGGTCGCTCATCCTCAGAAGCTCCTTGATCACGTCGTGAACCGTTGACGGTACGCCCCGTCGCGGACGGAACAGGCACGCTACGGAGCGGCCTGCTCCATGGGAACGCCTGTTCGTGACAAAGCTAGCGGGTGGTGGGGACGTCTTCGCCACGCAGCAGCCGTCGCAGCATATGCAGCGCGACCGTCGTGGTGCGCTCGCGGACGTCCGAGCGGCTGCCCGGCAGGTTCAGCTTGCGCGTCACGCGGGCGCCGTCGCGCGTCGCGACGGAGACGTAGACGAGCCCGACCGGCTTCTCGGGCGTGCCGCCGCCGGGCCCGGCGATCCCGGTCACGCCGATGCCGACGTCCGCCCCGAGCCGGGCGAGCGCGCCGTCCGCGAGCGCCTCCGCGACCTCCGGGGAGACCGCGCCGACGCGCTTGATCAGTTCCGCGTCGACGCCCGCGAGCGCCGTCTTCGCCTCGTTCGAATAGACGACGAGGCCGCCGAGCACGTAGGCGGAGGAGCCCGCCCGCTCGGTCAGGCGCCCGGCCAGCAGGCCGCCGGTGCACGACTCGGCGGTCGCGACCGTCCGCCCCGGCGGTCCCAGCAGGAGGGTCGCGACCTGCTCGTCGATCGTCGTCCCGTCGGGCGAGAACAGCAGGTCGCCGTGGCGCTCGCGCACGAACGCGGCGAACGTGTCGTAGGCGGGCGCGGCGTCCGGCTCGAAGCGCGTCGCGACCTCGATCTCGCCGCGCCGCAGGCAGGTCGTGATCTCCAGCCGGTCGAGCGGGAGCCCGGCCTGCTCCCCCGCCACCAGCGTCGCCGCGATCTCCGACTCGGGCATCCCGAAGAGGCGCATGATGCGCCGTTCGTACGTGGTCGCGCCGCGCGTCGCGGCGCGGAAGGCGTCGGTCGCGCGCGCCGCCTCCCACATCGGCCGCAGCTCGCTCGGCGGGCCCGGCAGCACGACGACCGTCGGTCCCTCCCTCTCCCGCGGCGGCACGACCAGCCCCGGCGCGGTCCCGACCGGCTCCAGCACGGTCGCGCCCTCCGGCACGAGCGCCTGCTTGCGGTTGCCGCGCGCGACGGAGGCGCGATCGACGTCGGGCCAGCGCGCCAGCAGCGGTCTCAGGATCTCGGCGATGCGCGCCTCCAGCCCCGCGTCGAGCGTCAGCGGCCGCCCGCTGAACTGCGCCACCACGTCGGCCGTGAGGTCGTCGGCGGTCGGGCCGAGGCCGCCGCTCGTGACGATCAGGTCGACCCCCTCGCCGGCGAGGAAGCGCAGCGCCGCCGCCATGTCCTCCGGCCGGTCGCCGACGATCGTGATGTGCGCGAGGTCGACGCCGATCTCGGTCAGGCGCTCCGACAGCCACGGGCCGTTGCGGTCGCTGATGATGCCGCTGAGGACCTCGGTCCCCGTGATCACGATGCCGGCGCGCGCGCTCACGTGCAGGTCGGCGCCTGACTCGCCGGCAGCAGCTTCGCGCCTCTCGTCGTGAGCGAGAAGGCGACCGCGTTGGAGGAAGCCGGGACTCTGATCGGCTTGTTGTTGACCCGCACGGTGATCGCGTCGTTGCCGAGCGTCATGCGCATCGATCTGGCGCGCTGGACCGGGACCGACTGCCCGGCCGCAAAGACGGTCCCGGGGATCAGTCTTCTCCCGGTCTGGTCGACGAGGCAGACGTAGACCTGGCCGGTCGGGATCAGCCGCACGCTCGCCTCGGTCGGCGCCGCCGGGGCGACCGGCCGTCTC
>JAATFK010000625.1 GCA_015655225.1 Solirubrobacterales bacterium
CGACCGCGCCGGCAACCTCGGCAGCTTCCCGTCGCCGCTGCCGCCGCGCGTCGACGGCGGCAAGGTCGCCGGCCGCGCCGGCGTGACGATCCGCTACCTCGCCGCCGCGCCGCCGCTGACGCCGGTCGCGCCGGGCCGGCGAGCGAGCGTCTTCGTCGACGCGCGCGGACGCAGATACACGTGGGCGCTGCGACGGCTCGGCAGTGCGACCGTGCTCGCCCACGGCCACGCGAGAGCGGGCAGCGCGCAGCTGCGGGTGCGGATCCCGGGCACCGCCCCGACCGGCCTCTACGGCGTCACGCTCGTCGCCGCCGGGCACCGCACGGAGGTGCCGCTGACGGTGCGCGCCGACGCGGCCAGCCCGAAGCCGGTGCTCGTCGTCCTGCCGGCGCTCACCTGGCAGGGCCTCAACCCGGTCGACGACGACGGCGACGGCGTCCCCAACACGCTCCCGAACGGCGGCCCGGTCACGCTCACGCGGCCGTTCGCGCACGGGATGCCGGCGAGCGTCGCCGGCCACGAGGGCGCGCTGCTGCGGCTGCTCGACGCGAACCTCCTGAGCTACGACCTGACGACCGACGCCGCGCTCGCGGAGGGGACCGGCGCGACCCTCGCGGGCCACCGCGGCGTGATCCTCGCCGGCGACGAGCGCTGGATCACGCCCGGCCTGCGCAGCGCGCTCCACCGCTATGTCGAGGGCGGCGGGCGCGTCTGGTCGCTCGGGACCGACTCGCTGCGGCGGACCGTGACGCTGAGCGGCGGGACGCTCACGAGACCGTCGCGCTCCCCGTCGCTGACCGACGCGCTCGACGCCCGTCCCCAGCAGCCGCTCGTGACGAGCAGAACGGGGGCGACGATGACGGTCTTCCAGGACGGCCCGCTGTTCGTCAACACGAGCGGCCAGTTCCCCGGCTACGACAGCTACGAGTCCCTCGCGCCGTTCCCCTCCGACACAAAGCTGCTCGCGGCCGCCGGTCCCGTCGCCGGCACGCCCGTGATCGCGCAGTGGTCGCTCGGCAAGGGCTGGGCGGCGCACACCGGCCTGCCCGACCTCGCGACGCGCGCGCTCGGCGGCGACCTCGACGCGAGAGCGCTGACGCTCCAGCTGTGGTCGCTGCTGTCGGCGGCGCCGCCGACCAGCTGAGCGGCGAGCGCTAGTTGAGCGTCGGGTCGAGCGGCATGCGCGCGACCAGCGCGAAGGCGCCGCCTCTGCGCGTCAGCACCGCCGCCCAGAGGTCCTCGGCGTCGTCGTCGAAGAAGTCCTCCGGCAGGGCCGGCTCGATGATCCAGTCCTCGCGCTCCAGCTCCTCGTCGAGCTGGCCCGGTCCCCAGCCGGCGTGGCCGGCGAAGACGCGCACGCGGCGGGTCGAGCCGGCCGACTCCTCGAAGTCGGCCTGGGCGGAGAGGAAGCCGACGTCGTCGCGGATCAGGAGGCCGGCGGCGCTCGGGTCCTCGAAGGCGGCGAGGACGATCACGGCGGTCGGCTGGACCGGGCCGCCGACGTAGATCGGCTCCTCGGCGTCGACCAGCTCCTCCAGCTCCGGCGCGCTGTCGGCGACCGTCGCGGTCGCCGGCTTGTTCAGCACGAGGCCCATCGCGCCGTCCTCGTTGTGCTCGGCGATCAGCACGACGGTGCGGGCGAAGTTCGGATCCGCGAGCGTCGGCGAGGCGACCAGCAGCTGGCCCTTCAGCGATTCCATGAAGGACATTGAAGCGCAAGCGGGGCGGGGATTCACCCCCGGCTGGACGGAACGGTCAGCCGGTGCGCTGGAACTGCCCGTGGAACCCGTAGGGGATCGCGTGCGGCACCTCCGCGCGCGCCAGCTCCTCGAACGTGGTCGCGTCGAGCACGAGCAGGAACGAGGTGCCGCGGTGCGCGTCGAGGACCACCGACAGGCAGACGCCGTCATCCTCGGCCGCGCGCGTCGGCGCGGCGACGAAGACCGGCTCGCCCGGGTAGCAGCCGTCGGCCGACCAGCCGAGGTCGCTGCCGTCGCCGACGTCGAGCTTCGTGAGCCGCGAGATCCACTCGTGCGGGCCGGCGCCGGGCCGCCGCGCGGCGCCGTAGGCGTAGCGGTAGGGGCGGCCGTTGACGGCGCCGTAGTTGATCCGCGGCAGCTCGAACGGCACCTCCGAGACGGTCTCGACGGTCACCCCGCCACTGCCGGCGAGGTCGATCGTGCAGCGCCGCAGGGTCGCGTCGGGGATCTGCGCGGTGCCGTTGCGCAGCCCGTCGAGCAGCAGCTCGCGGACGATCGCGTCGTCCTCGTAGGCGCACAGGTCGAGCACCAGGCGGCCGTCCTGCTCGAAGGCGTTGACGTGGTGGAAGGCGAACAGCGGCGGCCCTCTCCAGCGGCCGCGGACGCTGCCGTCGGCGCGGTCGACGACGAGGAAGGAGGTGCCGCGCTCCGGCCGCCAGGCGAAGCTCGCCATGAACGACTTGCCGGTGGCGAGCTGGCCGAAGCGGACGACGAGCGGGAACTCGGCCAGCACGATCGACCGCTCCGTCAGCGCGAAGCTGTGCATGTAGGACGGCTGCTGGACCGGCAGCCGTGCGATCTGGCGCTGGACGCCGTCCTGCGCGACGCCGTAGAGCACGTAGGTCGAGCGGGGCCCGAGTCTCGTGACATAGTTGAGCAGCTCGCCGCTGTCACGGTCACCGTGCGGGTGGGCGGTCGTGATGTGGCCGGGCGCGCGCTGGTCGACCCCGAGCGTCTCCAGCGTCTCGGGGTCGAACGCGACCGGCACCGGCGTCTCGGTCAGCGCCAGGAAGCGGTCGCCGAGGCGCGCGACGTTGACGTTGCCGTTGTCGGTCACCTGCGGGTGGAAGAGCGCCATCGTGCGGGCGAAGATCGAGCGGCAGGGGTCGGTCGCGAACTCGCTGTAGGAGAGGCGGCCGGTCTCCTGCGATCTGCGGTAGGCGCGCGACTGCAGGAAGCGGCTCGCGTAGGAGACGTCGCCGCCGGAGAAGCCGAACTTGTGCAACATCGCGAGGCCGTCGAACCAGTGGTTGACGGTCAGGTCGCCGTGCTCGTATCTGGCCGGTCCGGTGCGCAGCAGCGTGCCCTCCAGCCACGCCGGCAGCTCGCCGGCGACCTCCAGGCGGTCGACTTCGATCTCCTGCTCCAGCGAACGGAAGCCCTGCGTGTAGTCGGTGGCCGTCGTCGTCGCCATCTCGTCGCTCCTCCTACCGGTGTGGTGGCCCGTCGCCGACCCTAGCGCGGTGACCCGCTCACACTCCAGTCGGATGCGTCACTCGATAACGAACTCGGCGACGCCGAGCGCCTCCAGGCGCTCCCACAGGGGCTCGTCGGTCGCCTCGAGGTCGTCGCCGCGGGGGTCGAAGGCGAACGTCGCGCTAGCGGTCGCGTGCGTCGCGAGGTCGACGATCCGCGCGGCCGTGCGGGCGCTCGCACCGCGGGGCGCGGCGGCGAAGTCGGGAATGTCGGCGCGCCACAGCTCCGGTCTCCCGGCCCCGGGCGAGCGGGCCATCAGCGCCTCCGCGAGCGGCAGCCCGAGCGCGTGGTAGAGGACGATCACGCGCACCTGGCCGGGAAGCTTCAGCCGCTTCGCCTGACGGACCGCGACGCCGAGCGCGACCGCGTCGGGCATGCGGCCGAACGCGTGCCAGGAGAGCCGTGGCGGCTCCAGCGCGACGACGCGCGGGGCGCGCAGCAGGTCGCGCGCGTGGTCGGCGTGGGCGAACGCCTCCAGGCGCGACGGCAGCACCAGCAGCGCGAGCGGCTTGAGGTCCTCGTCGGCCATCGGGGCTCACGCTAGCGGCTCGACGCGCCCTGCCGGCCCGCCGTCCGAGTACCGTGCTGCGCCGATGCACGGATTGCTGCGCCGCCTGCTGACGACGACCGCCGCCTACCAGATCGGCGACATCGTCTCGAGACTCTTCGCCGTCGGGCTGCTGCCGGTCTACACGCGCAACGTCACGACGAGCGACTACGGCATCGCCGAGCTGCTGATGACGTTCGTGATCCTCGTCAGCATCCTCGTGCGCTTCGGGATCGGCGAGGCGTTCCTGCGCTACTACTTCCACGACGAGGACCCGGTCCGCCGCGCCGTCCTCGCGCGCCGCTCGGTCGCCTTCCTGGTGGTCGCGACGACCGTCAGCGCGGGGATCGGGGTGGTCTTCGCGTCGCCGCTCTCGCAGCTGCTGCTGGAGCACCACGACGCGACCGCGGTGCGGATCGCGATGCTCGGGCTGTGGGCGTTCACGAACCTCGAGCTGGCCTACGGGATGCTGCGAGTCGACGAGCGCGTGAGAGCGTACGCCGTCACGACGCTCGCGAACGTCGGCCTGACGATCGTCTCGACCTTCTACCTCGTCGTCGTGCGCGGCGACGGGGCGCACGGGCTGCTGCTCGGCAACTACGGCGCGTCCGCCGTCGTGCTGCTGGGGCTCTGGTGGGCGCTGCGGGGGAGACTGCGGGTGCCGCGCGACGCCGATGGGGCGGCGGCCGTGCGCGAGCACCGGCGCAGCGAGTCGCTGCGCCGGCTGCTGCGCTTCGGGCTGCCGACGGTGCCGGCCGACGCGTCGGTCTACGCGCTCAACCTCGTCGACCGCTACTTCATCCTGCACCGCTACGGCCTCGCGACGGCCGGCGTCTACTCGGCCGGCATCAAGCTGGCGGGCGTGACGGCGTTCATCGCGCGCGCGTTCCAGTACTCCTGGCCGCCGCTCGCCTACTCGATCAGAGACGACGAGGAGGCGGGGCGCTTCTACGCGTTCGTCGCGACCTACTACCTGCTGCTGACCGGCTGGGTCGTCGCCGGGCTGCTGCTGCTGGGGCGCTGGATGACGCGGCTGCTGGTCGCGCCGCAGTACTTCGAGGCGCACAAGGCGCTGCCGTGGCTGGCGCTCGGCTGGGCGCTCTACGGGCTGTTCGTGATCTTCGTCGTGATCGCCGGGCGCGCCGAGGTGACGACGCGCAACTTCCCCGCCGCCGCGTGCGGCCTCGCCGCCAACGTCGGGCTGCTGTTCGCGCTCGTTCCGTCGCTCGGGATGGCCGGCGCGGGGCTCGCGCTGAGCGGCGCCTACGTCGTGATGCTGACGGTGATGCGGCTGCTGACGCGGCGCCTCTTCCACGTCGCCTTCCAGTGGGGCCGGATCGCGCAGCTGGCGGTCGTGCTCGGAGGCGTCAGCGCTGCCGGCGAGCTGCTGCTGCCGACCTCCGGAGCCGTCGGCTTCCTGACCCGCGCCGCGGTCGCGCTCGCGCTGCCGGCGCTGCTCGGCCTGACCGGCTTCTACCGCCCGGAGGAGCGCGAGCTGCTCGCGCGGATGGCGGCGCCGTTGCTGCGGCGGGGGCGGGGAAGCGGCGGCGCTCCGTCCGTGTAGCGTCTAGAATCGTCACCATGACGCCACTTGAGATCCAGCCCGGTCGCCGCGGTCGTGAGGTCGGCATCCGCGAGCTGCACGACCAGCTCTCCCGGTATGTCACCGAGGCCCAGGCCGGTGCCGAGATCGTCGTCACCTCACGGGGAAGACCAGTCGCGCGGCTCACGCCATTCGACGCCGCGCCCGACCCGCTCGCCGAGCTGCGCGCCCGTGGCCTCGTGCGCGAGCCCACCGCGCCCCGCATGCGCGCGGACGGCTCCGACCGCCCGACGGCCAGAGGCTCGATCTCGGAGCTGGTGGTCGAAGAGCGGCAGTCGCGGACCTGATCGTCTACTTCGACACCGCCGCGTTCGTCAAGCTCCTCATCGCCGAGGACGACACGCCGCGCGCCGACCGGTTGTGGCACGAGGCGGACGACGTGGTCTCGAGCTGCCTCTTGCTCGTCGAGGCCCGAGCGGCTGTCGGGCGCGCCCGCCGCAGCGGCCGAATCGACCGTCCGGCTCAGGGACGAGCGGTGGAGCGGCTCGCCGAGCTGACGAGCGGGATGGTGCTGATCGACGTCGACGCGACGCTCTCGACGGCAGCCGGCGTGCTGGCCGCTCACCACGAGCTG
This sequence comes from Solirubrobacterales bacterium, assembly GCA_015655225.1. Lineage (GTDB taxonomy): Bacteria > Actinomycetota > Thermoleophilia > Solirubrobacterales > Solirubrobacteraceae > Conexibacter. The sequence continues at coordinate 5,961 of JAATFK010000625.1, forward strand.
CGCGGCTACGACGCCGTCCACCTCGCGACCGCCCTCACGCTCGCGCCGGAGCGGCTCGTCTTCGCGACCTGGGACCGCGGGCTGGGCCGCGCCGCCTCCGACGCTGGCCTGCGCGTCGCTCCCGACCTCTAAAGCCGCGGCCCCCGGTTGTAGTCGGCGGCCGCCTCGCGCAGGCCCTCGCCGCGGTCGGGGTGGAGCGTCGCTCTGACGTGCTGCCAGTAGCGCTTCGGGTCGTGGCCCGGCAGCACGACCGCGGCGAGCGAGCGGACGGCGTAGGTCCAGGCCGTCAGCCAGCGCACGAGGGCGGCGGCGAAGACCGAGTGGTGCTTGCGCATGTAGCGGTCGCGGTTGCGTGACAGCTCGACGATTCGCCGCGTCGGGACGCTGCCGGTCGACAGCTGCTCGTGGTGGATCGCCTCCGCTCTCGGCACGTAGAGCACGCTCCAGCCGCTGTCGCGCAGCCGCTTGGCGAAGTCGACCTCGTCGGAGTAGACGAAGAACGCCGGGTCCATCCAGCCGATCCGCTGCGCCGCCTCGCGCCGCACCAGCAGCGCCGCCGACTGCGCCCAGTCGACCTCCCGCAGCCCGTCGCCGGTGCTCTGCACCGTGAGCGATCCGTGCAGGAAGAGCGCGCCGACGAACGCGGTCCGCACCCCCGGGAAGCGCCACGCGGAGGGGAACTGGCGCCCGTCGGGCCGCAGCAGCTTGGCGCCTGCCAGCGCGGCTCTCTCGTTCGCGTCGAGCGCCTGCTGCAGCGCCAGCGTCGCGCACGGGAGCAGCTCCGAGTCCTCGTTCAGCAGCAGGCAGTAGCGACCGCGCGAGCGATGCATCAGCGTCGAGTCGTTCTCGGCCTTCCCGCGCCGCTGCTCGCGGCGGATCAGCTCGGTCGTCGCGGGGTGGCTGCGGGCCATCCCGACCGAGCCGTCGCGCGAGGCGTTGTCGAGCACCAGCACCTCGGTCTCGAACGGCAGCGTCGCCTGTTCGCGCACGATCGCGTCGAGGCAGCGCTCGAGCAGCGCGCGCTGCTCGGTGTTGACGACGCAGTAGGAGACTTCGATGCTCATGACGGGTGGTGGATGATGCCGGGGATGAGTACGCCCCCGCTGCGGGTCCAGATCGTCGATCCGTCGGCCTACACGCCACCGTATGACCACGCCCTCAGCGCCGCTCTCGCGCGCGCCGGTGCCGACGTGGAGCTGGTGACGAGCCGCTTCGCCTACGGGCCGGTCCCGCGTGACGACGGATACGTCGTGTCGGAGTCGTTCTATCGAATCGCGCCCGGCGCCGCCGGCTCGCGCCTCCGGCTCGCGGCGAAGCTGACGCAGCACGTCCCCGACATGGTGGGCCTGCGACGGCACGCGGCCGAGGCCGACGTCGTCCACTTCCAATGGCTGACCGTCCAGCCGCTCGACGTCCACCTGCTGCCCCGCTCCCGCGCCCGCGGCGGCGCCGTGCCGGTCGTCCTGACCGCCCACGACATCCTCCCGCGCGAGCCGCGCCTCGGCCAGCGCGCCGCCCAGCGTCGCCTCTACGACCGGGTCGACGCCGTCGTCGTCCACTCCGAGCACGGTCGCGAGCGGCTCGTCGGCGAGCTGGGGCTCGATCCCGCCAAGGTCCACGTGATCCCCCACGGCGCGTTCACGCACTTCGGCGCCCGGGCGCTGCCCGGCACCGCGCCGCTGACGGGCGAGCTGGCGGCGGTCACGAGACCGGTGGTGCTGTGCTTCGGCCTGCTGCGTCCCTACAAGGGGATCGACCTGCTGCTGGAGGCGTGGCGCGGGATCGAGGACGCCGAGCTGTGGATCGTCGGGATGCCGCGGATGGCGCTCGCGCCGCTGCGCGCGGCGGCGCCGCCGGGCGTCCGCTTCGTCTCGCGCTTCGTCGCCGACGAGGAGATCCCAGCCTTCTTTCGCCGCGCCGACCTCGTCGTCCTGCCCTACCGCGAGATCGACCAGTCGGGCGTGCTGTTCACCGCGCTCGGGTTCGGCTCGCCGCTGCTGCTGAGCGCCGTCGGCGGCTTCCC
>JAATFK010000596.1 GCA_015655225.1 Solirubrobacterales bacterium
CGCACCGCCGCGCCGTCGCCGCGCGCGACGGCGGCCGCTTCGTCGAGCAGATCGTCCCGGTGACGGTGAAGACGCGCAAGGGCGAGGTGACGTTCGCGACCGACGAGCACATCCGCGACGACGCCTCGCTGGAGTCGATGGCGAAGCTGAAGCCGGTCTTCAAGCGCGACGGCGGCACCGTCACGGCCGGGAACGCCTCCGGCATGAACGACGCCGGCGCCGCGACCGTGATCCTCTCCGCCGACAAGGCGGCCGAGCTGGGGACGCCGGTCCAGGCCCGGATCCTCTCCTACGCGAGCTGCGGCGTCGACCCCAACTACATGGGAATCGGCCCGGTCCCGGCCGTCAGAAAGGCGCTCGAGCGCGCCGGCGTGAAGCTCGAGGACGTCGGCGTGATCGAGCTGAACGAGGCGTTCGCGGCGCAGGCGCTCGCGGTCATCCGCGGGCTCGACCTCGATCCCGCGAGAGTCAACCCGAACGGCGGCGCGATCGCGCTCGGCCACCCGATCAGCGCGACCGGCACCGCGATCACCGCGAAGGCGATCGCGGAGATGCACCGCGGCGACCACGACTACGCGCTCGTCACCCTCTGCATCGGCGGCGGGCAGGGGATCGCACTGCTGCTGGGGAAGCCGTAAGCCGGACGACTAGGAGCGGCTGATCTGGATCGGCGTGCCGAGCGGGAGCAGCTTCGCGAGCTTCGTGATGGTGGCGTTGCGCACGCGGATGCAGCCGTGCGAGACGTCGGTCCCGATCGCCCCCGGCTCGCTCGTGCCGTGGATCCCGACCTGGCCGTCGCCCGCGCCAAACGTCGTGTAGACGTGCGAGTAGGCGGAGGTCCCGAACGCGTAGGGGCCGTAGAAGCCGTTCGGGTTCGGCGGCTTCAGCAGGTCGGTGATGAAGTAGCGCCCGGTCGGCGTCGGCGAGACGGCTCTCCCGACGCCGATCGGCGTCCGCTCGATCACCTTGTCGTGCTCGTAGGCGAGCAGCTTGTGGGAGCCGAGGTCGACGACGATCCGGTAGGGGTTGCTGCGCAGCTCGACCGTGCTGGCGCGGACCCAGGCGCGCGCGCCGTCCGGTCGCACCGGCAGCTGGACCTTGATCCAGCCGGGCGTGCGGGCGAGCACGAGGAAGACGACGCGGAGCGGCTTGCCCTCGACGGTGCGGCGGGTGATGCTGCGCTCCGGCTTGGCGGCGCCCGCCGTCGCGTAGACGGGGACGGTCGTCCTTCTCCCGAGCGCGACGATCGCGACGCCGGGACCGGGCGCGGCCGCGGCGGCGCTGAGCGAGACGTGCCCGTCGTCCTGGACGGGCGGTGAGGGGAGCGCCCCCGCGGCTGCGGGGGCGCCCCGGCTCGAAGCGACCCCGCTCGCAGCGTCGCCCGAGGAGGGCGACGACGAGAGCGCGCCGCTCACGAAGAGGCCGACGAGCGCCGCCGCGAGGACGACCGCGACGGCGGCAAGTCGGCGTCTCATCCGATCAGCCCGTCATCGCCGGGTTGCTGGAGACCGACGAGCCGCTCGACATCGTGCTCATCGTCGAGATGAAGCCGGTGCCCTGCACGGCGGCGAGGACCGGCTTCATGTCGAGCGCGGGGTTGAACGCGGCCGGGGCCGGAGCGGCGGGCGAGGTGCCGCCCTTCGACATGATCGCGGCGACCCACGCGGCGTGGTGCGCCTCGACCGGATGGATCGAGATCGCGGCTCTGAGGACCGCTCTCGCCTGGATGTTGGTCGCCTGGCCCTGGTAGGCCTCGACGCCCGTGTCCTCCAGCACCTTCGCGGTTCTCGCGAACGTGCTGGCGCTGCCGGTCGTGCCCTTGAAGTCGAAGCTCGGCGACTTGACCGCTCTCGACCCGAGGGCCTGCTTGAGGGCGGTGACGTGCGCGGCCTCGTGGCCGGCGACGACGGTCGCGAACTGCTTCAGCTCTCCGCTCAGCGCGCCTTTGGAGACCGCTTCCTTGTAGAAGGCCGCCTCCAGGTACTCCAGCGTCAGCGCGTAGTTGAGGATCGCGATGTCGCCACTCGCGCTCTTGGCCGAGGCGAGGCTCGGGAGCGCGCCGCCGATGATCGTGGAGGCGGCGATGCCGCCGCCGATGATCGCTCCGGCACGGCGCATGAACGCCATGCGCGTGACCGGATCGACGCGCGCGGCGGTCTCGCGGATGGCGCCGTCGACGTCGAGCTCGTCGAGGGTCGGGTGGATGTCGTTGCTCATGGTCAGGTTCCTCACTTGATGAAGCCGGTGCCTCTGACGGCGCTGAGCACCGCGGACATGGACAGCGGCGAGCTGAAGGCGGACGGGGCCGGGGACGGGCTGCCGCCCTTGCCGATCAGATACCGCACCCAGGCGGCGTGGCGCGACTCGACCGCGAGGATCGCCCCGGCGGCGGAGAGCACGGCGGCGGCCTGGATGTTGGGGGCCTGGCCCTGGTAGGCGGAGACGCCGGTGTCCTCCAGCGTCATCGACGTTCTGAGGAACATCGTCTGGTCGGCGGTCGTGCCTCTGAAGTCGAACGAGGGCGACTTGACCGCCTTCGAGCCGAGGACTCTCTTGAGCGCCGCGACGTGGTCGGCCTCGTGGGTGTGGACGAGCTTGGCGAACGCCGCGGCGTTGCCGCTGAGTCTGCCTCTTCTGAGCGCGTCGGCGTAGAACGCCGTCTCGAGGTACTCGAGCGTGAGGGCGTAATTGAGGATGCTGACGTCGCCCTTGCTGAGGCCGCCGCCGGCGGCGCCGGCGAGCGCGACCGGAATCGTGCCGAGGGCGAGTCCGCCGCCGACGAGCGCTCCGCCGCGCATCAGGAACGAGGCGCGCGAGTGCCCGTCGCTGCGGACCGCCTCGTCCGCGTCGTGCCCGAGCTCGGCGATCGCGCCGTCGCGATCGAACTCGTGCATCGTGACTGGGTCTTCCATTGCTGCGCCTCCTTGGGAACGATGAAGCCGTCCCCTCCGATGCGCGGCGTTCTCAGCCTCGGTTCATCCCCGATCACGCGCTGACCGGGCGGTGATCCACGTCTTTCAGGAGTGCGTAGGACCCGAGCCGGCCGATGCGCGCCGCGCGGCGCGTTCCCCCCGCGTCGCGCGGCCCCGCAGCGCCCGGCGCGCGCGCCAGTCGAGGTAGCGCACCGCGATCCAGTAGCGCTTGAAGGCGGGGTTGCGCGTCTCGCCGAGGTGGTAGCGACGGTAGATCTGCTGGGCGATCACGGCCAGCCGGAAGAGCCCGAAGACCTCGTAGAAGGCCCAGTCGTCGATCGGGCGCCCGGTCTTGTCCGCGTAGCGCGCCACCACCTCGGCGCGCGTCAGCATCCCCGGCAGGTGCGTCGGCTGGCGGCGCAGCGACTGCATCACGCGGTCGTCGCCGGCCTCGACCCAGTAGGCGAGCGCGCCGCCGAGATCCATCAGCGGGTCGCCGAGCGTCGCCATCTCCCAGTCGAGGATCCCGACGATCCGCTGCGGGTCCTCGGGCGCCAGCACGACGTTGTCGAAGCGGTAGTCGTTGTGGATCACGCAGGTCGCGACGTCGTCCGGCTGGTGCGCGGCGAGCCAGCGCATCACGCGCTCGAAGCTCGGCGCGCGCGGCGTGCGGGCGGCGCGGTAGCGGGCCGACCAGCCCTCGACCTGGCGCCCGACGTAGCCGGCGCCGCGACCGAGGTCGGCCAGCCCGGCGGCCGCCGGATCGACCGCGTGCAGGTCCACGAGACGGTCGACGACCGACTCGCAGAGGCGCCGCGCGGCGGGCGCGTCGAGCCCCAGCTCGGGCGGGACGCGCGCCCGCAGGATCGTGCCCTCGATCCGCTCCATCACGTAGCAGTCGCCGCCGAGCGGGCCCGGCTCGCCGTGGTTGAGGGCGAGCACGCGGGGGACGTACGGGAAGGCCGGGCGCAGCGCCTGCTGGACGTGGAACTCGCGCGCCAGGTCGTGCGCCGAGGCCGCCTTCGCGCCCGGCGGGGGGCGGCGCAGGATCAGGTCGCGCTCGGGGTAGCGCAGGAGGTAGGTGAGGTTCGAGGCGCCGCCGGAGAACTGGCGCACCTCCGGGAGGCCGTCGCCGAGGGCGGCGGCGTCCGGGGCCGGGGCGGCGGCGCGCAGCCAGCGGTCGAGCGCGGCGACGTCGAACGCGTCCTCCCCACGGACGCCGCCGGCGCCCTCGACCTCCTCGGCGGGCGGGCCGGGGGTCACCCGCCGCCCCATCTGCCGGCGCCGTAGCGAGCCAGCTCCAGCCGGGCGACGACGCCGCGGTGGACCTCGTCGGGCCCGTCGGCGAGCCGCAGGGCGCGGGCGGTCGTCCAGGCGGCGTGGAGCACGAGCAGGCGCGCCTGGTCGATCGCGATGCGGGCGTCGGCGATCCGCTCGCGGTTGCCGCCGAGGTTCGCGAGCGGCTTGCCGAACGCGACGCGGGTGGTCGCGCGGCGGCAGGCCAGCTCCAGCGCCAGCTCGGCGAGGCCGATCAGCCGCATGCAGTGGTGGACGCGGCCGGGCCCGAGCCGCGCCTGCGCGAGCCCGAACGCCTGCCCGGCGCCGCCCAGCAGCGCCTGCGCGGCGGGGAGCCGCACGTCCTCGAAGGCGACCTCGCCGTGACCGCCGGGGGCGTCGTTGAAGCCCATCGTCGTGAGCATCCGCTCGATGCTCACACCGCGCGCGTCGAGCGGGACGAGCACCATCGAGTGCTGGTGGTAGCGGTCGGCGGCTGGGTCGGTCAGGCCCATGAAGATCAGGACGCGGCAGTTCGGATGGCCGATACCGGTGCTCCACCACTCGCGGCCGTTCAGCACGATCTCGTCGCCGTCGAGGACGGCGGTCGCCTCCATGTTGGTGGCGTCGGAGGAGGCGACGTCGGGCTCGGTCATGCAGAAGGCGGAGCGGATCTCGCCGGCCAGCAGCGGGGCGAGCCACTGCCGTCTCTGCTCCTCCGTGCCGGGGTGCAGGAGCAGCTCCATGTTGCCGCTGTCGGGCGCGGCGCAGTTGCAGACCTCGCTCGCGATCAGGGAGCGGCCCATCGCCTCCGCGAGCGGGGCGTACTCGACGTTCGTGAGGCCGGCGCCGCCGTGGTCGCGGTCGGGCAGGAAGAGGTTCCAGAGGCCGGCGGCGCGCGCCTTCGCCTTCAGCTCCTCGATCACCGGGAGGACGACCCACGGGTCCTGCCGGGCCAGCAGCTCGCGGTGGTAGGCCTCCTCGCGCGGGGCGACCTCGCGGTCGAGGAAGCCGGTCAGGAGCGCGAGGAGCTCCCGCGCGCGGGGCGAGTGGCGGAAGTCCATGCGGCGGGAAGCCTAGGACGCCGGTGGGCGGGGTGCGTCAGTGCGAGTGCGGGTGCGGGTGCGGGTGGTCATGCTCGTGCGCATCGTGGTCGCGCAGCCGTCGCTCCTCCGCCTCCAGCTCCGCGCCGGTCACCAGCCCCTCCTCCAACAGGAGCCGTTCGAGCGCCGCCAGCCAGCGGGCGTAGTAGTCCCACGCCTCCCCCTCGTCGTGCTCGCCGATCTCGGCGATCAGGCGCGAGCGGAACGCCTCCCAGTCGCAGCGGCCGGACTCCGCCAGGGCGACCGCGACGCCGAAGGCGCGCGACTGCCACGGCTCCTCGAAGACCAGCTCGCCGTTGCGGCGCGGCAGCGACGGCTCCTCGCGGATCGCGTCGGCGACGCTCACGCGGGCGCCTGCGCGAGGCCGGTCCCGATCATCGCGTCGCGCGTCACCAGCTCCGCGAGCGCCTCCTCGTCAAGTCCCTCGGTGCCGGGCGGGCGCAGCGGCAGCACGAGGTAGCGGACCTCGGCGCTCGAGTCCCAGACGCGGATCGCGGTCCCAGCCGGCAGTTCGACGCCGAAGTCGGCGAGCACCGCGCGCGGCTCGCGCACCGCGCGCGAGCGGTACTCGGGGCTCTTGTACCAGGAGGGCGGGAGCCCGAGGACGCCCCAGGGGTAGCAGGAGCAGAGCGTGCAGGTGACGAGGTTGTGCAGCTCCGGCGTGTTCTCCACGACGACGACGTGCTCGGCGACGAAGCCGCCGATCCCCAGCTCCCCCATCGCCGCCGTGCCGTCGGCCAGCAGCCGTTCGCGGAACCCGTCGTCGCTCCAGGCGCGGGCGACGACGCGCGCGCCGCGCAGCGGCCCGATGTCGTGCTCGTAGGCGGAGGCGATCCGATCGACGACCTCCTCGGTCAGCAGTCGCTTCTCGATCAGCAGGGACTCAATCGCCCGCATCCGCAGGGCGGTGTCGTCGCGTGCGCTCATCGCTCCTCCGGCTCCAGGTAGCTCTCGAACAGGTCGGCGCTGACGCGCACGTCGGGGTCGCCGTCGGGCCAGAGGTCGGCGGCGGCGAAGGAGACCGCGTAGAGGTGCTCGGCGCGGTCCTCCCCGCGCACGCTCGCGTCGGGCAGCGTCATCGCCGGGTAGCGGCGCTCGACCACGCCGGGGCGCTCCTGCGCGTAGCCGGGCAGCCGCGTGTGCTCCTCGCCGAGCCGGCCGACGACGATCCGCCGCGTGCGCACGCGGTCGCCGACCGCAAAGCGCGGCGGGGCCTCCGGCTCGCGCTCCAGCGGCGCGCCGTCGCGCAGCAGGGCCTCGATGGAGGCCAGCAGCTCGGGGTCGCGGCGGGCGGGCGCGTCGGCGGCGGCCTCGCCGGGAGCGCTGGCCTCCGCGACGCGGCCGGCGCTCGCGATCGCCTCGGTCCG
>JAATFK010000699.1 GCA_015655225.1 Solirubrobacterales bacterium
CCTCCTAGCCCCCTGCCTTCGGCGCCGCGTGGCACGGACTGGCGCCGCACGTGTCGACCACCGTTCCGCCGATCTGCAGGAAGTCCGACTTCTGCAGGCGGGCAGCGACCGTCGCGCGCGGGAGGCCGTGCGGGTCGTTGCCGTTGGCTCTCGCCCCGGCGACCGGCGCGAGGTTCGTGTCGGGCGCCGGCGTGTTGCCGATCGTCCCGCCGTCGCGGATCGGGCCGGCGTCCCAGAGCGTGATCGCGGAGCCGCCGTACGGGAAGCTCCCGATCCGCCCGATCCCGTAGAACGGGACCTTGTCCACGATCCGGCCGGGGTCGGCGATCGGCGTGCGCACCCGCGCGCCGTTCGTGCGCGCCTCGACCTCGGCCATCACGTTCGTGACCTGGAAGTCGCCGAGCGCGAGCTGCATCAGCACGGTGTGCTTGGGCGTGTCGGGCAACGGGTTCGAGGTCATCTCGGCGGCGTAGCCGTCGGGGTCGGCACGGTCCCACAGCATCTGCACGAGCGAGAGCGCGAGCTGGCGCTGGATCACGTGCGGATAGGCCGGCTCGAAGATCGCCGCGAACTCGGCGAAGTCGGTCGAGCGCGGCAGCAGGACGCTGTAGTCCATCGCCGGCACGCCGAGCACGGCGTGGTCGAAGTCGGGCGCGACCGCGGTCAGCGCGCCGCCGAGGATCCCGCCCTGGCTGTTGCCGTCGTAGAACAGCCGGCGCGTGTCGATCAGCGACTGGCCGCCGACCTGGAACGCGGGATTCGCGGCGAAGCCCTGCGGGTGGATCATCAGCCGCCCGAGATACAGCTCGTCGAGCAGCCCCTGCTCGGTGCGGTCGACGAACGCCGGGAATCTGGAGAGGTCCCCGAGCGCCCCGATGGCGGTGCCGATGTCCCCCTGCGCGAAGCCGATCTCGTCGGTCGCGCAGTAGACCATGTCGTGCTCCTGGGCCATCATCTGCTGCGGCGAGAGCGTCACCTCGCTCTGGCTGCCGAGCAGCCCGTGGCCGTAGACGACCGGCCGCGCCGGCGCGACCGGGCCGCCCGCGATCCCACTCGACCGCGGCACGATGCAGGTGAAGGTCGCCTTGAAGACGTTGCCGGGAATCTGGGTCGGCAGCGCATCCGGGTTCGAGCTGGAGTAGTGGAAGGCCGAGCCGGTCGGGCAGCCCTGTCTCGCGAGATAGCAGGGGACGTCGAAGGTCCCCTGCACCTGGCGCGCGATCTGCGGGTTCTGCGCCGGCGTGAAGTCGGTCACGGTCGTGACCGCGTAGGCCGGCGCTCTGCCGGCGACGACCTCGTCGGCGAGGTTCGTGTCGCCGAGCTGCTTGAACGCGTCGTTGCGGATCGCGAGCAGCCGTCCGGTCGTGCTCTTCGTGCTGGCGACCGTGAAGTCCCAGGCGAGGTAGAGGCTTCTGCGCGCGATCCCGGCCCGCTTCAGCGTTCTGAAGATCGACTCGAAGTGCGGGCGGCGCGACTCGACCGCTCTCACGCGCGTCGTCAGGTCGTCGCGGTAGAGGCGGAAGCCGGCCGGGGCCGGCAGCGTCTTCCCGCTCGCCGATCTGAGGTTGCGCAGCGCGACGATGTAGCGGTGCCCGGCCTGCAGGTTTCTGCCGGGGTGGATCAGCAGCGCGCGGTCGGCCGCCTTCTTCGCGTGCGAGTCGAGCTCGGCCCAGATCAGCTGGCGCTTGCCGGTCTTCGCGTCGATCAGGACTATCGGCTGGGTGCGGCGAAACGCGTCGCCCATGTTCGTGAGCGGGACCGCGCCGGTTCTCTTGAAGGCGGCGGTCGTCGCGAGGCCGGGCACCTGCAGGACGATCTCCTGCCCGGGGCTGAAGCCGTCGTTGCGGTTCAGCTCGGCCGGGTCGATGTGGACCCCTCTCGCGTTCGCGGGCAGCGCCGCGCGCGTGAAGTGGATCCGCAGGCCGGTCGCCGAGCGCTTGTCGGCGACCGTGAAGCGATCGCTCGGGAACGGGAACAGGCAGTCCCCGCCGGCGATGAACTCGCAGTGGCTCGCGTCCTTCAGGTCGACCTGCTTCAGCAGCTTGGCGGGCGCCGGTGTCGGCTTCGGCGCGCTCGCGGCGCTCGCGGCGACCGGCGCCAGCAGCGCCGCGCTCGCGGCGGCGACCAGGAGCGCCGCGGTCGTGCCACCGCGGCGCATCGTCAGCAACGTCATCTCTCTCCTCCCCGGGGAGTCCATCCTCCCCTGCGCCGGGATGGCGCGAGGCCGAACGTACCACCCGGGGCGGCGCCGGGGAAAGGTCAGTCGAGTCCGTAGAGCGGCGTCAGCTTCCCGCGCAGGTAGCGTACGAACGGCGCGACCGCGATCGGCGCGCCGGTGATCCGCTCGACCGTCTCGCGCGGCGTGAACTTGCGCCCGTGGCGGTGGAGGTTGGTCCCCAGCCACTCGCGCAGCTGCGTCCCGTCGCCCTGCTCGAGCGCCGCGTCGAGGTCCGGCAGGTCGGCTCGCGCCCGCTCCCATAGCTGCGCGCCGATCAGGTTCCCGAGCGCGTAGGTCGAGAAGTAGCCGATGTCGCCGCCGGCCCAGTGGACGTCCTGGAGGACGCCGTGGGCGTCGTCGGGCACGTCGACGCCGAGGTACTCCTTCATGCGCGCGTTCCACGCCTCCGGCAGGTCGGCGAGGTCGAGCGTGCCGGCGATCATCGCCTGCTCCAGCTCGAAGCGCAGGATGATGTGGAGCGCGTACGTCGCCTCGTCCGCCTCGACGCGGATCAGCGACGGCGCGACGCGGTTGACGGCGCGGTAGAAGTCCTCCGGCGCGACCGCGCCGAAGCGCTCCGGGAAGACCTCCGCAAGCTGCCCGTGCAGGTAGCGCGTGAACGGCCGGCCGCGGCCGACGATGTTCTCCCACAGCCGGCTCTGGGACTCGTGCACCGCCAGCGAGACGCCCTCGCCGAGTGGCGTGCGCGCCAGCTCGGGCGCGATCTGCGACTCGTAGAGGCCGTGGCCGAACTCGTGGATCGAGCCGTAGAGCGACATGCCGACGTAGTCGGGCTCGTAGCGCGTCGTGAGGCGCACGTCGGTCGGGCCGAAGCTCGCCGCGAACGGGTGCGCCGCTTCGTCGAGGCGCCAGCCGTCGGCCCGCCAGCCGAGCTTGCTCAGCACGCGCTGGACGACCTCGCGCTGGCGCGCGGGAGCGAAGTCGCCGTGCAGGATCGCGTTGTCGACGCGGTCGGCGTGCTCGGCGACCGCCGCGATCAGCGGCACCAGCTCGCCGCGCAGCTCCGCGAACAGCGCCGCCACCTCGGCCGTCTTCATGCCCGGCTCGTAGTCGTCGAGGAGCACGTCGTAGGGGTCGTCGAAGCCCTCGAAGCAGGCGACGTAGCGCTGTCTCAGCTCGACGTTCCTCGCCAGGTACGGCAGGAAGTGGGCGAAGTCGGAGCGCTCGCGCGCCTCGACCCACGCCTGGTGGCCGTGCGCGCCGGCGCGCACCATCTCGGCGACGAGCTCGTCGGGCACACGGCGCGACTTCTCCCAGTCGATCCGCGTGACGCGGATCAGGGCCGCGTCGTCGGACTCCGGATCGGCCGCGCGCAGCCGCTCCTCCTCCCCCTCCAGGCTGCTGAGGAGGCTCCCGATCGCGTCGTCGGTGAAGCGCTCGTGCGCGAGGCGCCCGAGCGTTCCGAGCGCCTCCGCGCGCAGCGGCGCGGCGCGCTCGGGCATCATCGTCTGCTGGTCCCAGCCGAGCAGCCCACCGGCGCTCCGCAGGTCATGGATCTCGGCAAGCCGCTCACGCAGCTCTCGCAGGCTCTCGTTCATGCGACCATTCCAGCATGTTCGGACGGCCGGGCTCGATCCAGCTCGCGCGCATCTTCGGGATCCGCGTGGGGGTCGACGCGAGCTGGTTCGCCGTCCTCTTCATCCTGATCTTCTTCCTCTCGACCCAGTTCCGGGAGACGATGGACTCCTCGGACTCGGCCGCCTACGCGACCGCGGTCGTGAGCGCGCTGCTGCTGTTCGCCTCCGTCCTCGTCCACGAGCTGGGCCACGCGCTCGCCGCGCGGCGCCTCGGGATCGGCGTCGCCGGCATCACGATCTCGCCGCTCGGCGGCTTCGCGATGATGAGACGCGAGAGCAGAACGCCGCACGAGGAGCTGCTGGTCGCGGCCGCCGGACCGGCCGCGACGGTGCTCGTGATCGTCGTCTGCGTCGCGCTCGACCTGATCGTGGTCGGCCCCGGTCGCTTCCTGCACGCGGCCGTGCTGTCGAACGACGTGCGCATCACGCCGGTGCTGCTGACGCTCTCGTGGCTCGTGACGATGAACGCGATCGTGCTCGTCTTCAACCTGATCCCGGCCTATCCGCTCGACGGCGGCCGGATCGCCCGCGCGGTCGTCTGGTCGGTCACCGGCGACCGCAACCGCGGCACGCGGGCGGCGGCACGGCTCGGACAGGGCTTCGCGCTCGTCCTGATGGGGATCGGGATCTGGTCGCTGCTCGGCTGGGACGCGATCGTCGGCCTCTGGTGCCTGTTCGTCGGCTTCACGATCGGCGGCGCGGCGCGCGCGCTGCTGGCGCAGAGCGCGTTCGCGGAGCGGCTGGAGGAGGTCAGCGTCGCGGACGTGATGGACGAGCAGCCGATCGGCGTGCCCGAAGGGCTGACCGCCGAGGCGGCGCTCGACGAGTTCTTCCTGCGCTACCGCTGGCCGTGGTTCCCGGTGGTCGACGGGGACGGGCGCTTCACCGGCGTGCTGCGGGAGGAGCGCGTCCGCGACGCGGTCGCGCACCGGCCGCGCGACGCGTCGGGGCCGCCGACCTCGGTCGCGGAGCTGACGGAGACCGACCACGCGGGGCAGTGGCGGATCGGCGAGGACCAGTCGCTGCGCGCGCTGCTCGACTCGGAGGGGCTGAGATCGCTCGGGGCGATCATGGCGGTCGACCGCGGCGGCGTGCTGCGCGGCGTCGTGACCGCCGGGCGGCTGCGACGGGCGCTCCACGCGGCCGTCTCCACGCGCTGAGCAGGCACTTACCAGTTCGAGGAGATTCGATGTGTGCGCTATGTCACGCAATCTCCACCTGGACGGAGGTGCATCAATAGAATCGCCGCCATGCCAGCTCACGACGTCCTCATCATCGGCGCGGGCCTCGCTGGCCAGCGCGCGGCTCTCGCGGCTGCCGACGCTGGCGCGTCCGTGGCCATCCTCAGCAAGGTCCATCCGGTGCGGTCGCATTCGGTCGCGGCGGCGGGCGGCATCAACGCGGCGCTGAACCCGGGCGACTCGTGGGAGTCGCACGCCTACGACACCGTCAAGGGCTCCGACTACCTCGGCGACCAGGACGCGATCGAGATCATGTGCCGGGAGGCGCCGGCCGAGATCTTGCACCTCGAGCACATCGGCGTCACCTTCCATCGCGCCGACAGCGGCCACCTCGGCACGCGCGCGTTCGGCGGCGCCTCCGCCGCCCGCACCTTCTACGTGGCGGACATCACCGGACAGGCGATCCTCCATGTGCTCTACGAGCAGCTGATGAAGCACCATGAGACGGTCGATCGATACGAGGAGTGATTCACCACCACCCTCCTGCAGGACGACGACGGCGCATGCGTCGGGGCGATCGCGCGCAACATCCGCGACGGCCGCCTGGAGGTCTTCGACGCGAGATCGGTGATCCTCGCCTCCGGCGGCGCCGGGCAGGTCTTCCAGCCGACGACGAACGCGCTGATCTGCACCGGCGACGGGATCGCCCAGGCCTACCGCCTCGGGGCACCGCTGATGGACATGGAGATGATCCAGTACCACCCGACGACGCTGGCGGAGAACGGGTTCCTGATCACCGAGGGCGCGCGCGGCGAGGGCGCGCACCTCTACAACGCGCTCGGCGAGCGCTTCATGGAGAAGTACGCGCCGAACAGACTCGAGCTGGCCTCCCGCGACGTCGTCTCGCGCGCCGAGCAGACCGAGATCAACGAGGGCCGCGGCTTCCCCGACGGCACGATCGCGCTCGACATCACGAGAGTCCCGCGCAAGCGCGTGCTGGAGGCGCTGCGGGAGATCGTGAACATCGGCAGAGACTTCGCCGGGGTCGACATCACGCGCGAGCCGATCCACATCAGACCCGGCATGCACTACATCATGGGCGGGGTCAGAACGAACTCGCACGGCGAGACGCCCATCAGCGGCCTCTACGCCGCCGGCGAGGTCGCGTGCGTCTCGGTCCACGGCGGCAACCGGCTCGGGGCCAACTCGCTGCTCGACACGCTGATCTTCGGCCGCCGCTCGGGGGAGCACGCGGCCCACCGGGCGCGCGCCGTGCCGCCGCGCAAGACGCCGGCGAGCCGCGTCCGCGACGTCGAGGCGGAGCTGGCCGCGATCGTCGCGCGACCCGACACGGGCGGGCGCCGGATCTCCCAGATCAAGGCGGAGCTGGGCCAGACGATGAACAGACACGTGGCGGTCTACCGCGACGCCGAGGGGCTCGCGACGGCGCTGGAGATCGTCCGGCGCCTCAAGGAGGAGGCGCCGACCGCCGCGATCGACGACAAGGGGACGGTCTTCAACCAGGACGTGCTGGC
Source organism: Solirubrobacterales bacterium (assembly GCA_015655225.1). Taxonomy (GTDB): domain Bacteria; phylum Actinomycetota; class Thermoleophilia; order Solirubrobacterales; family Solirubrobacteraceae; genus Conexibacter. The sequence goes on from JAATFK010000699.1 coordinate 6,533, forward strand.
GGCGATCGAGCTCGGCTACATGCTCGACGTCGCCGAGGCGATCGTCGTCGGGGCGCGGGAGCGGACGGAGTCGCGCGGAGCGCAGTTTCGCACCGACTTCCCCGAGCGCAACGACGCGCAGTGGCTGCACCACATCACGATCTCGCGCAACGGGGACGGCATCCCCCATACGGGCATCGCACCGGTGACGTTCACCCAGTGGGAGCCCCAGGAGAGGACCTACTGATGGCGCACTACACCCTGAAGCTGCGGCGCTACTC
>JAATFK010000219.1 GCA_015655225.1 Solirubrobacterales bacterium
CACGCGGTCGCGGCGACCACCAGCACGCCCGTCGCCACGGCCGCGAACGAGCCGGTCCGTGAGCGCGAGATCGTCTAGCGCCGCACCCGAAACCGGCAGCACCCCGCGCGCGGCGGTCCCGATGGCCGTCGCGCGCTTTGTCGTTCAGGACGGTCGGGTCCTCGGGCCGTGCCGGCTGTGGAGGTGCTGGATCACCGGCACCAGCTCGTCGTCGGTCAGCTCGCGCCCGGCCAGCGGCGTCGGCTGCTCGCGCGCGACGCGCAGGCCGTCGAGCACGAGCACGAGGAAGCGGCGCCAGGTCTCCGGCGCCACGTCGCGGGTCGCGTCGAGCACGGCGCCGACCATCAGCTGGATCAGCGGCAGGTCGGAGGCGGCGACGTCGGCGCGCAGCTCGCCCGCGTCCTGCGCCCGCGCGACGAGCGCCTCGACCAGCGGCGCGATCCGCGCGCGCGCCTGCGCCACGTGCCCACGCCCGCGGGCGTCGTCGTGCAGCAGCTCCTTGAGGCCGCGGTCGCGCGCCTGCTCCTCCAGCGCCCGCTCGAAGAAGGTGACGACGCCGGCCCACGGGTCGGGGTTCGCGAGCCCCTCCTCGGCGAGCGCGACGATCCGGTTGATCGACTCCGCGAAGAGCGCGTCGATCAGCTCCTCCTTGTCGGGGAAGCGCCGGTAGACGGTCCCGACGCCGACGCCCGCGGCGGCCGCGATGTCGTCGAGCGTGACGCCGAGGCCGCGCTCGGCGAAGACGACGCGCGCCGCCTCCAGGATCCGCCGGCGGTTGCGCTCGGCGTCGGCGCGCAGCGGCCGCTCGGGCGCCAGCTCGCCCTGCTCCTCGGTCGACTCGGCGCTCATGCGTCCAGGGTAGCGGCAAAGTGGAAGTAGCCGCTCCACTTCCGTGCTACCGTGAAGCGCGCAAGCGGAGACGACACCTCCGTCTCTTCCCTCCGCGACCCATCCGAGGCCCATGTCCGAGCAGCCGACAGCCACCGAGAACCCGAACCACGACAGACGCTGGATGATCCTGGCGCTGCTCGGCGTTGCCCAGCTGATGGTCGTGCTCGACGCGACGATCGTGAACATCGCGCTGCCGTCCGCGCAGACCGACCTCGGCTTCTCGACCGCCAACCGTCAGTGGGTCGTGACCGCCTACGCGCTCGCGTTCGGCTCCCTCCTGCTGCTCGGCGGCCGGCTGAGCGACCTGTTCGGCCGCAAGTGGACGCTGCTCGGCGGGCTGCTCGGCTTCGCGATCGCGTCCGCGATCGGCGGCGCGGCGCAGAGCTTCGGCATGCTGGTCGGCGCCCGCGCGCTCCAGGGCGCGTTCGGCGCGCTGCTCGCGCCCGCCGCCCTCTCGCTGCTGACGACCACCTTCACGGAGCCGGTCGAGCGCGGCAGAGCGTTCGGGATCTTCGGCGCGATCGCCGGCGGCGGCGCGTCGGTCGGCCTGCTGCTCGGGGGCATCCTGACGCAGTCGCTGTCGTGGCGCTGGTGCCTCTACGTCAACCTCGCGATCGCGATCCCGGCCGCGATGGCCACGATGCGGCTGGTCGTCAACGTGCCGCAGGCGGACAAGCCGCGGATCGACATACCGGGCACGATCACCGCCTGCGTCGGCCTCTTCCTGATCGTCTACGGCTTCTCGAACGCCGCGACCCACAGCTGGACCGCGGCCCTGACGCTCGGCCCGCTGATCGTCGGCGTCGTCCTGCTGGCGTTCTTCGTCGCGCTGGAGCGGCGCGTCGCGCACCCCTTGCTGCCGCTCCGGGTGGTGCTTGACCGCGACCGCGGCGGCGCCTTCCTGGCGGTCGCGATCTCCGGCATCGGCGTCTTCGGCGTCTTCCTCTTCCTGACCTACTACGAGCAGCGCACGCTCGGCTTCTCGCCGATCACGACGGGCCTCAGCTTCCTGCCGCTCTCGGGCGCGATCGTGATCGTCGCGACGCTCGCGACGACGAGACTCGTGCCGCGCTTCGGCGCGAAGCTGCTGGTCGCGTTCGGGATGACGCTGGCGGCGCTCGCGATGGTCTGGTTCACGCGCCTGAACGTCGGCTCGAGCTACGCGCCGCACATCCTCCCCGGCCTGATCGTGATGGGCGTCGGCCTCGGCTGCATCTTCGCGCCGTCGTTCAACGCCGCGACGCTCGGG
>JAATFK010000720.1 GCA_015655225.1 Solirubrobacterales bacterium
AGTACATCATCGTCGGGTCGAGGAAGCGCGAGAACAGCTCGTTGCCGAGGTCGTAGTGCGCCGCGATCCGCTCCCGCGAGCGCTCGCGCGTGTTCGCGTGCAGCCGCCACGCGGTCTGCTGCAGCGGCGCGGTCACCGGCAGCAGCCGCTCCCGCAGACGGTCGAAGGCAGGCATCGAGCGGGCGCCGATCAGCACCAGCGAGACGAGGTCGTCGCACTCCCAGAGCCCGTCCATGTACGCGGCGCCGGCACCCGCCCCGCCGTGCAGCAGTGCCTCGTAGAACGCCGGCGAGCGCACCTCCAGCCGCGCCCGCAGCGGCGGTCCGGAGACCGGCCCGGGCTTCCCCAGCGTCACCGTCCGACCGCCCTCGACCAGCTCGATCTGTCCGCCGGAGAGGCGCCCGAACAGCGCCCGCACGGCCCGGCGCGCGACCCGTTCGCGCGCCGTCATCGCACCGCCTCCGCCGGACGCGGGCGCGAATGCCAGCGCGCGCCCTTCAGCTTCAGCCGCAGCGCCTGCCCGTAGATCGCCGTCACGACCCGCGCCGTCATCGCCGGATAGCGCACCAGCACGCCGGCGAGCGAGCGGCGGCTGATCTCGCGGCGGCGCAGCGCGAGGTGCGCGTCGAAGACCAGCTCGCCGGCCTCGCGGTTCTCGATCGCGACCGCGAGCGACGGGCCGGGCGTCGACATGCGCCACGCGTACTCCATCTCCATCCCCATGAAGGGCGAGACGTGGAGCGCCTTCTCGTGTCGGCTGGAGAGCACGAGATCTTCATTTCCCCCTGAGGCCGCGACGTACGCATGCCGATCGCCCCATGGCGTGTTCGTGACCTCGGCAACGATCGCCTCGACGGTGCTGCCGTCGGCCGCGAAGCACCAGTAGAACGTGACCGGATTGACGCAGTAGCCGAAGTAGCGCAGGTTCGTCAGCATCCGCACGGGGCCGCGCGGACGGTTCCCCAGCCGCTCCTGCACGAGGTCGCGCACGGCGCTCGCGAGCGGGACCGCCGGGTCGCCGAGGTAGTCGGAGCGGCGGAAGCGGGCGGGCGCCGGACGCCGCGCCGACCACAGCGGACGGCCGTCGAACAGCTCCGGCAGCTCGTCGAGGTCGAGGTACATCAGGAACAGCCGGTAGCGGAATGCGTGCTCGACCGGCGTGCGGCGCCGGTGCGTCACGACGCCCTCGTAGATCGCGCTCGCGGTCACAGCTTCACCCCGAAGCGCGCGCAGGCGCGCAGTCCGCTGACGACGCCGTCCTCGTGGAAGCCCCAGCCCCAGTAGGCGCCGCAGTACGAGACCCGGCCGTCGTCCAGCTCGTCCCAGCGGCGCTGCGCGGCGACGCCGGCGGGGGTGAAGACCGGGTGGTCGTAGCGGAAGCTCGCGAGCACGTGCTCGCGGCGGATCTCGTCGCTGCGGTTGAGCGTGACGCAGAACTCGCGGTCGGCGCCGCGCAGCGACTGCAGGCGACTCATGTGGTAGGTCACGGTCGAGCGGTCGAGCGGTCGGTCGCTCAGATGGTAATTCCAACTCGCCCAGGCGCGGCGCCGGCGTGGCAGCAGCCCACGGTCGGTGTGGAGCACGACGTCGTTGGCCTGGTAGGGGAACGCGCCGAGCAGCTCGCGCTCGCGGTCGGTCGCCTGCTCGCCGAGCATTCGCAGCGCCTGGTCGCTGTGCGTCGCGACGATCGCGTGGTCGAACGTGAGCGGCTCGCCCTGCCACGGCGTCACCGTGACGCCGTCCTGGGAGCGCGCGAGCGCGCGGATCGGCGTGCGCAGCCGCACGCGCCCGCCGAGCGGGCGGACGATCTCCTCGACGTAGCGCCGCGAGCCGCCCTTGATCGCGTGCCACTGCGGCCGCCCGCGGAAGCCGAGCATCCCGTGGTTGGCGAAGAACTCGACCATGAAGCGCGCGGGAAAGGACCACATCCGCGCGGGATCGGCGGACCAGACGGCGGCCGCCTGCGGCACGATCAGCCGCTCGACGAACAGCGGCGAGTAGCGGCGCTCGGCAAGGTAGTCCCGCAGCGAGACGTCGGAGTCGCCCGCCAGCAGGTCGCGCGCCTCGCGGTTGAAGCGCAACAGGTCGCCGACCATCCGCTGGAAGGCGGGCGAGACGAGGTGGCTGCGCTTCGCGTAGAGGCCGTTGGGCGAGGAGCCGTTGTACTCGAAGTCGCCGACCGCGTCGGAGACGCTGAAGCTCATCTCGGTCGCCTGCGTCTCGACCCGCAGGCGACCGAGCAGGCGGCGGAACTGGGGGTAGTTGCGGTCGTTGTGGACGATGAAGCCGGTGTCGACGTCCCAGCGCCCCGCCTCCGTCTCGACCGGCACGGTGTGGGTGTGGCCGCCCGCGTAGTCGTTCGCCTCGAAGAGCGTCACGTCGTGGTCGGGGTGGAGCAGATGGGCGGCCACGAGTCCCGAGACGCCGGCGCCGATGATCGCGATCCTCACACCGCTGACTACGCGCCAGCCTCCCGCGCGGTTGTCTCGCCGACCTGAAGGTTTCTCAAGAGGCGGCGCAGCCGGTCGCGCTCGCACCCCGGTGGGCGGGTGCGCTAGACGGAGCCCTCCACCGGCTCGACGGCGTAGCCGGGCTCGCCCAGCTCCTCCAGCTCGCCGTCCTCGTCGTGACCAGCGTGGCCGCGCCGGCCGTCGAGCGCGAGCAGCCCGAGCAGGGCGACCGGCGCGAGCGCGAGCGCGATCAGCCCGACGCCGGCGAGGAGGACGACGTGGCGCCCGCTCGGCAGGCTGTCGTCGTGCAGCGCGACGATCGCGGCGACGCCGAGGCCGCCGACCAGCGCGAGCCAGGCGACCAGCCGCCGGCGCCAGCCGAACGCGAGCCAGCGCCCGACGAGCCCGACGGCGAGCGCGCCCGGGATCAGGTACATCCACGTCGCGGTGGCGGTCGGGCAGGTCGGCGTCGCGACGCCGCCATTGCTCAACGAGCAGCTCGCCGCGCGCACCAGGTGATGGCCCGCCGTCAGCGAGAAGGCGACGGCAGCGACGCTGATCACCGTGCCGAGGGCGATCCGCACGGTCGTCAAGAGGCCTCGCCAGGTCACGGTTCGCACACTCTTCCAGGAAGAAGCGCATCCGTCAGTCTCGTCTCGGTCTCATCTCACGCACGGCTGCGCGATCATCTGCCCCGTGACGTCCTCGCGCGACGGCCGCTTCGCGCCCAGTCCCAGCGGCCCGCTCCACCTCGGCAACCTCCGCACCGCGCTGCTCGCGTGGCTCTTCGCCCGCGGCACGAGGGCGCGCTTCCTGGTCCGGATCGAAGACCTCGACCCCGGCCGCTCCCGCCGCGAGCACGAGCGCGCCCAGCTTGCCGACCTGGCGGCGCTCGGCCTCGACTGGGACGGCCCGGTGGAGCGCCAGAGC
>JAATFK010000690.1 GCA_015655225.1 Solirubrobacterales bacterium
CGCTGGATCAACTCCGGCGGCCTCGGCACGATGGGCTTCGGCGTGCCGGCGGCGATGGGCGCGGCGGTCGGCGTGCCCGATCGCACGGTCGTCTGCATCGCCGGTGACGGCTCCGTGCAGATGAACGCGCAGGAGCTGGCGACGTGCAGCCAGAACGGGATCCCGATCAAGGTCGTGATCGTCAACAACGGCTACCTCGGCATGGTCCGCCAGTGGCAGGAGCTGTTCTGGGACGGCCGCTACTCGCAGGTCGACATGGGGCAGTTCCCCGACTTCGTGAAGCTGGCGGAGGCGTACGGCGCCTACGGCGTGCGGCTGACCGACAAGACGACGCTGGTGGACGACCTGAAGGCGGCGATCGCGGTCGAGGGACCGGTCGTCGTGGACGTCCGCGTCGCGCGCGAGTCGAACGTGTATCCGATGATCTCGCCCGGCCAGGCCGCGCGCGACATGGTGGGGTAGAGCAATGGGCGAGCCAGGAACACAGGAGCTGATCAGCCTCGACGACCTCGAGGCGGCCGGCAACCTCCGCAGCGGCCGGAAGCACATCCTCTCGATCCTCGTCGAGAACAAGCCGGGCGTGCTGACGCGCGTCGCCGGGCTGTTCGCGCGGCGGGCGTTCAACATCGACACGCTCGCGGTCGGGCCGACCGACGACCCGGCGGTGTCGCGCATCACGCTGACGCTCGACGGCGCCGTGCACCCGATCGACCAGGTCACGAAGCAGCTGCACAAGCTGATCAACGTGCTGAAGATCCGCGACCTCGAGCCGGACGAGACGCTCGCGCGCGAGCTGGCGCTCTTCAAGCTCGCCGTGGACGGGAGCAGCCGGGCGGAGCTGCTGCAGATCTGCAACATCTTCCGCGCGAGAGTCGTGGACGTGGCGAGACGGTCGGTCGTCGTCGAGATCACCGGCACGGCCGACAAGGTCGAGGCGTTCGAGCAGCTCGTGCGCCCGTTCGGCCTGATCGAGATGGCCCGCACCGGCGAGATCGCGATCTCGCGCGGGCGCAGCGAGACCTGAGATGAGCGTCGCGGCGCGCGCGGGGTCGGGGAGCCTGCAGTGGCTCGATCCGGCTTCCCGCGCGCTGCTCGGCTCGCGGCTGGAGACGGCCGTCCGGCGCGCGCGAAATGCCGGGCCCGGCGGTGCCGTGCTGGCCGCCGTGACCGTCCCGGCGCCGGCCGCCGTCGACCCCACGGCCGTGGTCGTCGCCTCGCGCGGCGACGGGGAGCCGTGGTTCTGTCTCGAGCAGCCCGACCGCGACGGCACCGCGCTGGCGACGCTCGGCTGCGCGCGGGCGATCGAGGCGTCGGGACCGGATCGGTTCGCGGTCGCCGCCCGCACCTGGCGGGCGCTGGCCGCCGACGCGATCGCCGACCCGCCGTCCGGGCCGGCCGGCGCCGGACTGGTGGCCGCCGGCGGCTTCGCGTTCGCCCCCGAGGGTGGCGGCTCGCCGCCGTGGCGCGACTTCGCGCCGGCGTCGCTGATCGTCCCCGAGGTCTCGTTCGTGCGCCGTGGCGGCGAGGTGCAGCTGACGGTTGCCGCGCAGGCGACGCCGGACGACACGGTTGACGGGCTGCTGGAGCGCGTCGATGCGCGCTTGACTCGTCTGCGAGTGGCGCCGCTGCCGCTGCTCGACCCGGCGCCGCACGGCCGCTACGAGGTGCGCAGCGCGATGCCGCCGGAGCACTACGAGGGCGCGGTCGCGCGGGCGGTCGAGCGGATCCGCTCCGGACAGCTGCAGAAGGTCGTCCTGGCCCGCGAGGTGCAGGTGCAGGCGCCGGTTCTTCATGACCCGGGCGCGGTGTTCGGCGCGCTGCGGGACGCGTTCCCGGGTTGCTACGTCTACGCCGTCGGCCGGGGCGACGCGACGTTCGTGGGCGCGACGCCGGAGCTGCTCGTGCGCCGCGACGGCGAGCGCGCGAGCACGGTCGCGCTCGCCGGCTCGACGCGCCGCAGCGCCGACCCCGCGGTGGACGACCACCTCGGCGAGGCGCTGCTGCGCAGCGACAAGAACCGTGGCGAGCAGGCGATCGTGACGCGCCGGATCGCCGCGGCGTTGAAGCCGTACGCGGTCTGGGTCGCGGCGGCGCCGGAGCCGACGGTGATCCGGATCGCGAACATCCAGCATCTGGCGACGCCGATCCGGGCGCAGCTGTCGAAGCCGCTGAGCGCCGTGGCCTTGGCGGAGCTGCTGCATCCGACGCCGGCGGTCGGCGGCGAGCCTTTGGAGGTCGCGGGTCGCATGATCCCGGAGCTGGAGGGCTTCGACCGAGGCTGGTACGCCGGCCCGGTCGGCTGGATCGACGGCAACGCCGACGGCGAGTTCTGCGTCGCATTGCGCTGCGCGTTGCTGCGAGGGACGGTGGCGCACTGCTACGCCGGCGTCGGCGTCGTCCGCGATTCGGACCCGGCCGCCGAGCTGGCCGAGACCGAGATCAAGCTGCAGGCGCTGTTGCCCGTCCTGGCCGGGTAGGCGGCCCGATGCCCGTTAATCTGACGTCGCTATGCGACGCCGGATTAACGGGCATCCGTGGCGAGCGCGGCTGAGACCGCTCTCCAGACCTCGCGGTGCAGCGTGACGTTGGCGTCTCGCTCGGTTCGGGCCTCCACGATCGTGACGCCTTCGGTGGCGATCGCCTCGGCGACGGCGGCGCGCAGCTCCGGCGGGGTCGTGACCGGGACGTGGCGGGCGCCGTAGAGGGTCGCGGCGACGGCGAAGTCGAGGCCGTGGGGGGTGGCGACGTGCTCCTCGAAGTGGTCGGTCTGCGTCGCGACGGGGAGGAAGTGGAAGATCCCGCCGCCGTCGTTGTTGACGAGCACGATCGTCAGGTCGAGTGAGAGCCGGCGGGCCGCGAGCAGGGCGCCGAGGTCGTAGGCGAGGGCGACGTCGCCGATGTGGAGGACGACCGGGCCTTGGCCGGCGGCGGCGGCGCCGAGGGCGGCGGCGACGGTGCCGTCGATCCCGTTCGCGCCCCGGTTGGAGAGGACCCGGGGCGGCGGCGGGTCGGTCCGGGCGGCAGCCGCAAACGTCTCGACGTCGCGGATCGGCATCGAGGCGGCGACGAACAGCGTCGCCTCGGGGGGCAGGACGGCGACCAGCTCGGCGGCGATCCGCGGCTCCGACAGCTCGTCGCCGAGGGTGGCGGCGATCGCCTCGGCGGCGGCGGCGTCGGCCGCTTGCCAGCGGGCCAGCCA
>JAATFK010000133.1 GCA_015655225.1 Solirubrobacterales bacterium
AGCAGCTCGCCGGCGAGATCCTCGCGCTCTGCGTCGCGCTCGGCGGCTCGATCACGGGCGAGCACGGCGTCGGCGTCGAGAAGCGCGCGTACCTGTCGCTGATGTTCTCCGAGGACGACCTCGGCCTGATGCGCCGCGTGCGCGACGCGGTCGACCCGGCCGGGCTCGCCAACCGCGGCAAGATGCTGGAGCCGGTCGCGGCGGCGACGCCGTGAGCGGGGCCGCGCGAGCCGAGTCGGTGGAGGAGCTGCGGGAGCTGGTCCGCCAGGGGCCGGGCGCGCCGCGCCTGCTGCCGGTCGCGGGCGGGAGCAAGCCGGCCCTCTCCACGCCGCCCCCGGGCACGGAGGTGCTCGCGCTCGACCTCTCGGCGCTGCGCGGGATCGTCGAGTACGACCCGGCTGAGCTGACCTTCACGGCGCTCGCCGGGACGCCCGTCCGCGAGGTGGCGGCGGCGCTCGCCGAGCACGGCCAGCACCTGCCGTTCGACCCGCCGTTCGCGGGCGCCGGCGCGACGCTCGGCGGCGTCGTCGCCACCGGCGCGTCGGGCGCGGGCGCGTTCCGCCACGGTGGCGTGCGCGACTTCGTGATCGGCGTGCGCTTCGTCGACGGCACCGGCCGGCTCGTCGCGGGCGGCGGGAAGGTCGTCAAGAACGCGGCCGGCTTCGACCTGCCGAAGCTGATGGTCGGCTCGATCGGACGCCTCGGCGCGATCGTCCAGCTGTCGTTCAAGGTCTTCCCGCGACCGCGCGCGACGACGACGCTGCGCTTCGCGCTCGGGTCGCTGGAGGCGGCGCTGGCGGCCGCCACGCGACTCGCGCGCGGCCCGCTCGACCTCGACGCGCTCGAGCTCGAGCGCGGCGGTCGCCTGACCGCGCGGCTCGGCGGCGACATGGAAGCGCTCGACCCGCGCGCCGCGCGTCTCGCCGCCGAGGTGGGCGAGGCCGACGGGCCGCCTGAGCGGGTCGACGGGGAGGACGAGGCGGGGCTGTGGCGCGACGCCGCCGAGCTGTCGTGGGTCCCGCCCGAGCACGCGGTCGTCCGCGTCCCCCTGACCGCGCACGGCGTCGTCGCGCTCGACACGGCGCTCGCGGCCGCCGGCGCGAGCGCCCGCTACGGCCTTGGCGCGAACGTCGCCTGGGTGGCGTGGCCGCAGGGGATCGAGATCGACCGCCTCGACGCGCTCCTGCGCGAGTCCCGCCTGACCGGCATGGCCCTGACCGGCGCGCCCGTCGCCGGCCGCCGTCCGCTCCTCGGCGTCGTCCCCGGCGGCGCGTTCGGCGCCCGCGTCCGCCGCGCGCTCGACCCCTTCGACCGCTTCCTGGAGGGCTAGGTCCAGATGCGCCACGAGATCCCGGTCGACGCGCTCGGGCCGCAGGGGCAGCCGATGGCCGACGCGGTCGGCTCGTGCGTCCACTGCGGCTTCTGCCTGCCGACCTGCCCGACGTACGCGACGCTCGGCGAGGAGATGGACTCGCCGCGCGGGCGCATCGTCGTGATGAGAGAGGTGCTGGAGGGCGGGATCGAGCTGGAGACGGCGATGCCGTACATCGACAACTGCCTCGGCTGCCAGGCGTGCGAGACGGCGTGCCCGTCGGGCGTCCAGTACGGCGACCTGATCACGCCGTTCCGCGCCTATGCGGAGGAGCGCCGGGAGCGCGAGCCGCTGGAGCGCGCCCAGCGCGAGCTGGTCCTGCGCACGCTCCCGCACCCGCGCCGCTTCCGGCTCGCCGCGCGGCTCGGCGGGGTCGCGAAGCCGCTCGCCGGCCGGCTGCCGTCGTCGCTCGCGGCGATGCTCGACCTGCTGCCCGACACGCTCCCGCGCCGCGCCCGGCGCCTGCCGGAGCTGGTCCCCGCCGTCGGCGAGCGCCGCGCGCGCGTCGCGCTGCTGACCGGCTGCGCGCAGCAGGTGCTCGCGCCCGGCATCACCGTCGCCGCCCTGCGCGTCCTGGCGCGCAACGGGGTCGAGGTCGCGATCCCCCGCGAGCAGGGCTGCTGCGGCGCGCTCGCGCTGCACACCGGCGCCGTCGAGCAGGCGAGAGGCCACGCGCGCCGCAACCTGCGTGCCTTTCCCGACGACGTGGACGCGGTGCTCACGACCGCCGCCGGCTGCGGCTCCGGGATGCGCGAGTACGGGCTGCTGCTCGCGGGCGAGCCGGACGAGGAGGCCGGCGCCGCGCTCGCCGCCCGCACGCTCGACGTGAGCGCCTTCCTCGCCACGCTCGGCCTCAGCGCGCCGCCGCCCCCGCTCGAAGCGCCGCTCGCGGTCGCCTACCACGACGCCTGCCACCTGGCGCACGCGCAGCGGGTGCGGCGCGAGCCGCGTGGCCTGCTGCGCGCGATCGAGGGCGTCACGCTGGTCGAGCCGGCCGAGTGGGAGCTGTGCTGCGGCTCGGCCGGGACCTACAACGTCGAGCGGCCGGAGATCGCGGGCGAGCTGGGGGAGCGCAAGGCGCGCAACCTGCTCGCGACCGGCGCCGACCTGGTCGCAACCGGGAACATCGGCTGCATGACGCAGGTGGAGGCCCACGTGCGGGCGCTCGGCCGTGAGCTGCCCGTCCTGCATACCCTGCAGGTCCTCGACCGCGCCTACGCCCAGACCCTCAAGGAGCCCATCGCATGAGCACGACCTCGATCCACGACGCCGGACTGGACGAGCGGTCCCGGACCGAGATCCTCAGCCCCGAGGCGGTCGCGTTCCTTGCCGAGCTGCACGGCCGCTTCGGCGCGCGCCGCACGCAGCTGCTCCAGGCGCGGCGCGAGCGTCACGCGGCGCTCCAGGCGGGCGGGACGCTCGACTTCCTGGCGGAGACGCGCGAGCTGCGCGAGAGCGACTGGCGGGTCGCGCCGCCGCGCGCCGACTACGCCGACCGCCGCGTCGAGATCACCGGCCCGACCGACCGCAAGCTCGTCATCAACGCGCTAAATTCGGGCGCGCGCGGCTTCATGGCTGACTTCGAGGACGCGAACTCGCCGACCTGGGCCAACCAGGTCTCGGGTCACGCGAACCTGATCGACGCGATCGACGGGACGATCACCTACGAGAGCTCCGACGGCCGTCACTACGCGCTCGGCGAGGAGACCGCGACGCTGCTCGTGCGCCCGCGCGGCTGGCACCTGGACGAGAAGCACCTGACCTTCGGCGGGGAGCCGATCGCGGGCGCGTTCCTCGACTTCGGGCTGTTCGCGTTCCACTCGGCGCGGCGGCTGCTGGCGAGCGGCTCGGCGCCGTACCTCTACCTGCCGAAGATGGAGCACCACCTCGAGGCGCGCCTCTGGAACGACGTCTTCACGTGGGCCGAGGAGACGCTCGGCCTGCTGTCCGGCTCGTTCCGCGCGACGGTCCTGATCGAGACGCTGCCGGCGGCCTTCCAGATGGACGAGATCCTGTTCGAGCTGCGCGACCACTCCTACGGCCTCAACGCCGGCCGCTGGGACTACATCTTCTCGATGATCAAGTCGTTCCGCGACCGGCCCGAGTTCGTGCTGCCCGACCGCAACGACGTGAAGATGACGGTCCCGTTCATGTCGAGCTACGCGCACCTGCTCGTCGCCACCTGCCACCGCCGCGGCGCGTTCGCGATGGGCGGGATGGCGGCGCTGATCCCCTCGCGCACCGACCCGGAGGCGAACCAGCGCGCGATCGAGGCGGTGCGCGCCGACAAGGAGCGCGAGGCGGGGATCGGCTTCGACGGCACCTGGGTCGCGCACCCGGACGTGGTCGGCGTCGCGCTGGCGGCGTTCGACGCCGTCCTCGGCGCCCAGCCGAACCAGATCGCCAAGCAGCGCGACGACGTGGCCGTCAGCGCGGCCGACCTGCTCGACGCCGGCTCGACCCCGGGCGCGATCACCGAGGCCGGCCTGCGCGGCGACATCAGCGTCGGCTTCCAGTACATCTCGTTCTGGCTCGGCGGCCGCGGCGCGGCCGGGATCAACAACCTGATGGAGGACGCCGCCACCGCCGAGATCTCCCGCTCCCAGATCTGGCAGTGGATCCGCCACGAGGCGACGCTGGAGGACGGACGAGTCGTGACGCGCGAGCTGGTGCGCGCGCTGCTGGACGAGGAGATGGACCGCATCCACGCCGCCGTCGGCGACGAGGTGTGGGAGAGAGGCCGGCCGGAGGAGACGCGAGCCCTGTTCGAGCAGGTCTCGCTCTCGGACGACTTCCCCGAGTTCCTCACGATCCCCGCGTACGCGCTGCTCGACTAGCTGCGCGCCGCGCTCACGTTCTCGTCCCAGCTCGCGAGCAGCGGCAGCAGCCGGGCGGTCGGCGAGTCGGGCTCCACCGTGTAGACGACGAGCCGCTGGTCGGGCTCGTGCGGCGCCGCGACGATCTCGATCTCGAACGAGAGGTCGCCGGCGGCCGGGTGGTGGATCCGCTTCGCGACCGAGGCGTAGTCGCGCACCCCGTGGTCGTCCCACCAGCGGGCGACGTCGTCGTCGGCCACGCGCAGCTCGTCGATCAGCGCGACGAGCCGGCGGTCGTGCGGCCGCCGGCCCACCTCGCGGCGCAGCGCGCCCACCGAGGCGGAGGCGAAGACGCTCCAGTTGACGATCCGCTCGCGCGCGATCGGATCGAGGAAGAGGAAGCGCGGGAACGAGCTGCCGGGCTCCAACGGCGCGCCCAGCACCGCCTGGAGGAGCGCGTTGCGGGCGAGGACGTCGCCGCGGTGGCCGAGCAGCAGCGCGGGGACGTGGTCGACCGTCGTCATCAGCCGCAGCAGGCCGGGGTCGGGTCGCTGCGGCGCGTCGCCCGTCGCCGCCGGGGCGTGCGCGGCGGGGTCGGCGAGGTCGAGCAGGTGTGCCCGCTCGACCCCGTCGAGTCGCAGAGCGCGGGCGAGCGCGTCGAGCACGTCGCGGGAGACGTTCGCCTGGCGGCCCTGCTCGATCCGGCCGTAGTAGTCGGGGCTGAGGCCGGCGAGGACGGCCAGCTCGTCGCGCCGCAGGCCCGGCACGCGGCGGGCGCCCGGGAACGGGTCGATCCCAGCCTGGGCGGGCGTCAGCCGATCGCGCCGATCGCGCAGGAAGGCTCCCAGCTCGGCACGGTCGCGCACCATGGACGCCCACTATAGGAGCCGCTTCCCGGCTGGAGCTGGTCCTGTCATGACTAGGCTCGACGGGGCCTCGCGCGCGGCGCGGCGGGGGCGTAGAACCGAGGCATGACACCAAACGACACAGCGGCCCCGGGCCGCCTCGGCGGCCGCACCGCCATCGTCACCGGCTCGACCAGCGGGATCGGCGCCGCGATCGCCCGCGCGCTTGCCGCCGAGGGCGCGCGGGTGGCCGTGAGCGGCCGCGACGCCGAGCGCGGCGCACGGGTGGTCGGCGAGATCGCGGCGAAGGGCGCCACCGCCACGTTCGTCCCCGCCGACCTCGCCGGCAGCTATGAGGAGCTGCGCGACTTCGCGCGGCGGGCGACCGCCGCCCTCGGCGGACGCGTTGACATCCTCGTCAACAACGCCGGCGTCTACCCAGCGACGGCGACCGAAGAGCTGGCCGACGTGGACCTCGACGCGATGCTCGCGATCAACGTGCGCGCGCCGCACGTCCTCGTCGCCGCGCTCGCGCCGGCGATGGCCGAGCGCGGCAGCGGCACGATCGTGAACGTCGGCTCGTGGATGGCGCGCGTCGGCTCGCCGTTCGCGGCGATGTACACGGCGACGAAGGCCGCCGACGAGCAGCTGACGCGCGCCTGGGCGGCCGAGTACGGCCCGCGCGGCGTGCGCGTGAACGCGGTCGCGCCCGGGGTCACGCTGACGCCCGGCAACGAGGCCCACCGCGAGCAGATGGACCAGATGACGGCCGGCACGCCGGCGGCCGTCGTCGTGCAGCCGGAGGACGTCGCGGCCGGCGTCGTCTACCTCGTCTCCGACGACGCCGCGCTCGTCCACGGCATCGTCCTCGACGTCGACGGAGGGATCAGCGCGACGCGGTGACCGGTCCGCTCGCGGCCGCCGCCGTCACTCGCCGCCCGGCGTGCGCGTGCGCGCGGCGAGCGTCGCCGCCCCGCCGGAGCGCAGCCACAGCACCACGGCCTCTCCGAGCAGCGTGAGCCCGAACGTCAGCACGAGCGACTTGCCGGCCGCCGCGGCGGTCCCGCCGGCCGCGATCCCGGCGAGGTCGAGGACCAGCTTCGTCGCGATCGTGATCCCGAACAGGGCCAGCGACCGCCCGCTCCACTGCATGAACGCCACGCCCTCGCGGACCGAGAGCGTGTCCGCTCGCCCGCGCAGCAGACCGAGCGCGAGCGAGACGATCGCGCCGATCGCCGCCACGGTGACGTCGACCGGCTTGGTGACCCCGCGCGTGACGTCGCCGTAGCCGAGGACGATCAGGACGACCGGCAGCACGAACAGCTGTCTCGGCGCTCTCAGCGGCTGGCCTCTCACTCTTCTCGCCAGCACCCAGCCGATCAGGGCGACGTAGACGAGGACGTCGAGGACGGTCATGCCGCCTCGCTCGACGGGTCGCCGGCCTCGGTCGACAGGCTCGGCAGGACGCGATCCAGCCAGGCCGGGAAGGCCCAGTTCGCCGGGCCGATCAGGTGCATGATCGCCGGGACCAGCATGCTGCGGATCACGAGCGCGTCGACGAAGACGGAGAAGCCGAGGCCGAAGCCGAACTCCTTCAGGATCTGCTCGCCGCTCAGCAGGAAGGAGCCGAAGACGAGGACCATGATGAACGCGGCGGCGACGATGATCCGGCCGCTCTTCGCCTGACCGGTCGTGATCGCCTCGTGGTTGCGGACCGTCCCGGGGCGGCTCCCCGCTCGCCACTCCTCCTGGATGCGGGAGACGAGGTAGATCTCGTAGTCGGTCGAGAGGCCGAACAGGACCGAGAACATCAGGACCGGGATGAACGCGTCGATCGGGCTCGTCTCCGAGAGCCCGAGCAGCGAGCCGCCCCAGCCGAGGTTGAAGACCGCGTTGAGCGCGCCGAGGGCGGCGGCGATCGAGAGCAGGTTCATGATCGACGCGACGAGCGGGATCAGCAGGCTGCGGAACACCGCCGTCAGCAGCAGGAACGCGAGCAGCACCACGACCGCGATGAAGACCGGCAGCTTCGTCGTCAGCACGTGGGAGAAGTCGATGTCGGTCGCGGTGACGCCGCCGACGTGGGCCGCGAGCCCGGTGCCGGTCTCCGCGCCGGGGATCACGTCGTCGCGCAGGTGGTTCACCAGGCTGACGGTCTGCTTCGCCTGCGGACTGGTCGTGGGATAGAGGGTCGCGAGCACGACGCTCCCGTCGGGCGAGGTCACCGCCGGCGTGACGGAGGCGACCCCGGGCGTGCGGGCCGCGGTCTTCAGGAGCCGGCCGAACGCCGCCTTGTCGGCGGGAGCGCCGGCGGCGCCGACGAGCTCCAACGGCCCGCTGACGCCCGGCCCGAAGCCCTTCGAGTGCGCGACGTACGCCTGGTGCGTCGTCGAGCCGGACGGGTCGGTGGAGGCGTCGGAGGAGCCGAGCCGCAGGGTGAGGATCGGCAGTGCGATCACCACGACGAGGAGCAGCGCGGCGACGGTCACGAACCGCTTGTGGGTCTCGATCGCCCGTGTCCACCGCAGCCAGAAGCCGCCGACCTCCTCGGCACGGGGCCCGTGCGCGGCGAGCGCGGCGCGCTCGCGGCGGGAGAGGACCTTCGGCCCGAGGAAGCCGAGCATCGCGGGCAGGAACGTGAGCGAGGTCGCCATCGTCAGCGCGACCGCGATCGCGGAGGAGATCGAGAGCCCGTAGAGGAACGTGACCCCGAGCGCGAACTGGCCCAGCAGCGCGATGCAGACGGTGCTGCCCGCGAACAGGACCGTGCGCCCGGAGGTGTTGACCGCCTGCGCGGCCGCGTCCTCGTAGGAGAGCCCGGCCTTCACGCCGCTGCGGTGGCGGCTGATGATGAACAGCCCGTAGTCGACGCCGACACCGAGGCCGATCAGCACGGCGAGGTCGGTGGAGACGCTGGCGACGTCCATCGCGTGGGTCAGCAGGCTGATCAGCGAGGTCGCGATCACGAGCGCGAGCCCGGCGGTCAGCAGCGGCATCAGCGAGGCCGCCAGCGCGCCGCCGAAGACGATCAGGAGGATGACGAGCGCGGCGCCGACTCCGACCGCCACCGACAGTCCGGGACCGGCGTCCTCCTCGTTCGTGATCGCCTGCCCGCCGAGCGCGACGCGGAGGTTCGCGCCGTCGCCCGACTCGGCCGCCGCGACGAGCAGCTTCGCGTGC
>JAATFK010000513.1 GCA_015655225.1 Solirubrobacterales bacterium
GCTGGATCAGCTTTCCGGCTTAGAGGCGCGGACGCTCAATTGAGTCGTAAAAACAGCAGTCAGAGCGTGTTTTCTCTCCAATGATCGAGAAGTGGCACTCCGCCCCTGTCCTCATGGCGGCGGTGCCCCCGCTGTCCGCTATAAGAAACCAGGCTCAGCAAAAAACTGGGGTCGGAATCGCCTTTTCAGCTTACGCCCGAACGGCCGACCGCCTCGCCGCAAAGTCGACTCTGACCCCAGTTATTGGCGACGGCCGCTTCGGGGTCTTTCTCAGGGCGTGCCAGCGCCCCAGTCGTAGGTGATCGTCAGGTGGTCGGCGCTGAGCTCGGCGCCGGGCACGTGCTGGTTCTGCATCGCGGCGAACAGCGCCTCCGCCACGTTGCGCGCCTTGTCGGCGTCCGGCTGGCCGTCGAACTCCATGCCGCTGAAATCCAGCGTGCCTTGCTGGCGGATGTCTTCCTCGCGCACGCCCGGATCGGTGCGGATGGCGAGGTTCCAGAAGTGCTTGCCGTCGGGGCCGTCGGCGCCTTTGCCGTCGTTCGTGAAGCGTTGACCGGAGCGCGTGTCGGTGATCGTTTGCGTCGTCTTGATCTGGTTGCCGCCGTCGGCCGACGAGTAGTAGCCCGGAATGTGCTCCAGCAAATCCCCGAGCGCGCCGCGATCGCCGGCGCCGCGCGTGTAGATGCCGATCTCGCCGCCGTAGGCGCCGCCGGCGGCGTAGCTGCCTTTCCACAGCTCCACTCGGTAGCTGACGCCGTTGGCGTCGAACTCCATCGTCTTGTCCTGCAGATCCATGCCCATCAGCTTGCCGACCGTATCCATGGCGCCGTGGAAGCCGGCGAGGCTCTGCAAGCCGTGCTCGTTGGTGGTGTAGAAATCCTGCCCCGGAACCTTCTCGAAGCTGAACATCCGGCTGGCCACGCTCGCGATCAGCGGGTTGTCCATGGCGGCGTCGATGACGTGGCCGATCGCGCTCTGCAGGCCGGGCACCTGCGCGGTCGCGCCCTCGACGCTCGGCCCCTGCGGTCCGGCGAGCCAGTCGACGAAGTCCATCGGCGACTGCGAGCGCGCATGCAGCGCCTTCAAGACGCTGATGTCGGTCGCCACGTCGTAGGTGACGATATCCGCGGCCACCTTGCCGTAGCCTTCGTGGGCGACGGCATGCCCGACCTCCTGGGCCGCGTCGGACACGGCGTGCCCGACGTCGCCGACGGCCTTGATGACCTCGCCGCCGACCTCGCCCACGTGCTCGACGGCGGGGCGGACGACGTGGTCGTAAAGCGTGCCGATCGGATTGCTCATGGTCGAAGGCTCACGCATTGCCGTAGCGCGAACCGTGCCGCCGATCTCCGGCGGGCACAAGTAGGGAAAACCCTGCCGCGGCACCGTGCGCCGCCACGGCTACCGGTACGGTCCCGGCCCGCTCCAGAGCAGGTCGCCCAACTGGTAGACCCGCTTGATACTGATGGCCTCGCGGGCGTCGCCGATCGACTTGAGTTCCGGCGAGTCCATTTCGACCATGCGGCACGGGCTGGAGCCGCGCCGCAGCGCGACCTCGAGCGGGCAGACCATGAGCCGCCGCGTGCCGGGCAGCGGAAGGAACAGTTCGGTCATGCCCCGGGCGCGCCACTCGCGCAAGCGGGTTTCGTTGATCAGCTCGTAATACACGTGGAAGCCGTCCACGCCGATGTTGGGCCCGACCGGAGCGGGCGTGTCGGTGCGCGCTCCTCGGCGGCCGAGCTTGGCGGCCAATGCCGCGTTCGCGCGGGCGGCGTCGTCCGAACGCGCGTCCGGCGGCTGTCCCCACGCCTGCGTCGGGAAATCCACTTCCTCGCTGTCGCGCGGCGCCGGCGCGGGCGGCACGGTCCAGTCGTCGGGCTCATAGGCCGGAGCGGGAGGCGTGGCAGCGGCGGGCGGCACGACCGGCGTGGACGGTGGGCGCGCGATCGGGCGCGGCGCCCTGGGCTTCTTGCGGGCTGGCGGCTTGCGGCCGGGCGGCTGAGGCTCGGGAGGCGGCGGAGCGAGCGACCGGTCGATCAGCGTCACGTCGATCCCGCCGCCGTCCGCGCCGCCCGACGGCGGGGACGTGATCGCTGGCGGCGGCGGCATCACGAGCAGCACGAGCAGCGCATGCAGCAGCGCCGTCAGCAGCGCAGCCGTCCAGCGCTGCACGCGTTCGGTCCGATCCGGAGTTCCGTCGGCGCCTCGGCGGTGAAACGGGGTCAGAGTCACGTTCTCACGGCGTGGCGGTCGAACATCCTAGAGGCCGCTGGCGGCGGGCTGACACGGATGGAAGACCCGGAACGACATCGAGGCCCGGCGCAAGCCGCGCGCGGCCAAGCGTTCCTGTTCCAGCGCAGGTCGCGATGCCGGCGACCCGTGCCTCACGGCGAACGGGACCGGGAGCGCTTGCGCCGGGTGAGAGTGCCGTCTCGGTCGGCAATGCCGCTAGCGCTCAGCGCCCATCCGCGGTCACCCGCCATACGGTGTTGCCGACGTCGTCGGCGATCAGCAGCGCGCCGTCGTGGTCCTGCGCGAGGCCGACCGGCGCGCCGTAGAGCTTCGTCTCGTCGTCCGAGTAGAAGCCGCTGACGACGGTCTCGGGCGGGCCGACCGGCTTGCCCTGCGCGAACGCGACGTGCACGACGGCGTAGCCGCTCAGCGGCACGCGATCCCAGCTGCCGTGCTCGCCGATGAACGCGCCATGCTGGTACTTCTCCGGCAGCGCGTTCGTTTCGGAGAACCAAAGCCCGAGCGCGGCGACGTGCGATCCGAGCGCGTAGTCCGGCTTGATCGCCTTCGCGACGAGGTCGGGCCGCTGGGGCTGGACGCGGCGGTCGACGTTCGCGCCGTAGTAGCTGTACGGCCAGCCGTAGAACGCGCCTTCCTGCACGGAGGTGAGGTAGTCCGGCACGAGATCGGCGCCGATCTCGTCACGCTCGTTCGCGATGGCCCAGAGCTTGCCGCTCTGCGGTTCCCATTGCAGGCCGGTCGGGTTGCGGATGCCCGAGGCATAGATGCGGCTGCCGCGCGTGGCCACGTCGACTTCGAGCACGACAGCGCGGCGGTATTCCACTTCGAGCCCGTTCTCGCCGACGTTGCTGTTGGAACCGACGCCGACGTAGAGCTTGCTGCCGTCCGGGCTCGCCAGCAGCGACTTGGTCCAGTGGTGATTGACGGTGCCGGGCAGGTCCGCGAATTCGACGCCCGGCGCGGTGATCTGCGTCGTTCCCGATGGATACGGGAACGTCACGATCGCATCGGTGTTGGCGACGTACAGCGAATCGCCGATCAGCTGCACGCCGAACGGCGAGTGCAGGTGCTCGATGAAGACGTGCTTCTCCCATTCGCCGCCGGCGGCCGCCGTCTTGCGCAGCAGCGTGATCCGGTCGCCGCCCTTGCCGCCCTTGCCGGACGGCTGCCGCACCTTGGCGCTGATCAGCTGCTTCGGCGTGGTCACCGCCTCGCTGCCCGGTCCGTTCGACTCGACGACGAGGACGTCGCCATTCGGCAGCACGTAGAGCTGGCGCGGGTGCAGCAAGTCGCCGGCGATCTTCTCGATCTTGAGGCCCGCCGCGACCTTCGGCGTCTGGCCCGGCGCCCAGCCGGCGGCGTCGGGAATGTGCGTCGGCGGCACCAGGAAGTTCCGCGGCTCCGGCAGCGGCGGCGCGGCGCCGGACTGCTGCACGGCGTCGTACGACGCTTTGCCGCTGCAGCCACCCAGGCCGGCCAAGACGGCGGCGGCGACGAGCGCCGGCACGGTTCGACGGAGGCGTTCACGCACGGTCGTATCCTCCCGGGGCCGTGTGCTGCACGGCCATGATGACGTGGCTGACGGACAGCAGCGCGACCGTGCAGACGGAGAGCCAGACGGCGTCGGGGATCACCGCATACGCGTCGCGGCTGTGCACGAACGCGTTGACGATCGCCGCGACGATGCCGAACAGGTTCAGCCAGAAGTCGATGCGGTCCGTGCGCGTGGCGATCCGCCGCGCGGTGATCCAGACCTGCACGAGGTTGAGCAGACGCGGGATCACGGCGAACAGCAGGCCGAACGTGATCAGCCAGGCCGCCGCCTTGCTCCACAGGA
>JAATFK010000568.1 GCA_015655225.1 Solirubrobacterales bacterium
CGCGGCGCTCGACCGCGGCGAGCTGATGCTGCTGATGCGCCCGGCCGAGCTGGCCGCGATCGCCGGCTGACCGGCCGGCCGGCTCAGGCCTCGTCGTCGAAGACGGTGTTGTCGAGGCGCCGCAGCGGCGTCGCGATGTGCGCCTCCAGCAGGCGTGCCGCTCCCTCGCCGTCGCCCGCGTCGATCGCCACGAGGATCGCGTCGTGCTCGGCGATCGAGGTCGCCAGGTCGCGGTCCGCGCGCATCATCAGGCGGCCCATCTGCGCGAGCAGCTGCGCGTGCATGCCCTCCAGCCTGCGGTTCCCGGAGGCCCGCACGAAGAGCTGGTGGAAGTCGCGGTTCGCCGTCGCGTAGCCGTGCGCGTCCTGGGCGGCGGCGAGGACGCGCAGCCCGTCGTTGAGCGCGTGCAGGCGCTCCCGCATCGCGTCGCTCAGCAGCGGGACGGCGAGCCGCACGGCAAGCGTCTCCAGCGCGGAGCGGACCTGGTGGGCCTCGATGAACGCGCGCCTCGTCAGCTTCGTGACGACGGCGCCGCGACGCGGCACGATCGTGACGAGTCCCTCCGCCGCGAGCCGGCCGAGCGCCTCGCGCAGGGGGCCGCGGCTGACCCCGAGCGACTGCGCGAGCCCGACCTCGTGCAGCTCCGTGCCGGGCGCCAGGCGGGCCGACAGGATCTCGTCGCGGAGGTGCTCGAAGACCTTTTCGCGCAGCGTCCGGTTCTCGAACGTGGGCCTCGGCTCGGCTGGTCGGTTGGTCGTGCTCACGTGATCAGTTGATGCTCGGGTCGTAAACAAGGAAACGACCGATGAGAGATCGCTGAACAATGAAAGCAAAGCCGGCCGCGGCAGGCGCTCGTCGGGAGCGCGCGTCGGGCCGAGCTGCTATTGGTGCGGGCGTGCAGGCACGACGATCGCAGCTGATCGCGCTGCTGTCGCTGGTCGTCGTGCTCGGCGCGATCGCCGGCTGCGGCGGGGGATCGCACGCTCCCGGGCTCCGTCGCGTCGCCGCGACGACCGTCACGACGGGGTCAGGCGGCGGCGGGAGCGCCGACCCGCAGGCGCCGATGACGCGCCCGAACATCGTCTTCGTCCTGACCGACGATCTCGACACCAGCCTCGTCAAGTACATGCCACACGTGATGGCGCTGGAGCATGACGGTGTGTCATTTTCGCATTACTTCGTCAGTGACTCACTCTGCTGCCCGGCGCGCGCCTCGATCTTCACCGGCGAGCTGCCACACGACACCGGGGTCTTCACCAACAGCGGGCCCGACGGCGGCTGGAACGTCTTCCACGACCGTGGCGACGAGAACCAGACCTTCGCGACCGCGCTGCAGAACGCCGGCTACCGAACCGCGCTGATGGGCAAGTACCTCAATGAGTACCCGGCACGGCCCGAGGGTCCGGGCCTCGGGCCGTACGTGCCGCCTGGCTGGGGCGAGTGGGACGTCGCCGGCAACGGCTATCCCGAGTACGGCTACAACCTCGCGAAGGCCGACCGCGTCGTGCACCACGGCTACCAGCCGAGCGACTACCTGACGAACGTGCTGGCGAAGAACGGCCTCGGCTTCCTCGACCAGTCGGTGAAGGCGAGAGCCCCGTTCCTGCTCGAGGTCGCGACCTTCGCGCCGCACGTGCCGGCGACGCCGGCGCCGCAGGACCGCAACAGATTCCCCGGCGTGACGGCGCCACGCGACGCCTCCTTCGACGAGGCCGACATGTCCGACAAGCCAGGCTGGATCCGCGACCACCCGCTGCTGACGCCGGCGCAGCTGACGAGCATCGACGAGGCCTACCGCAGACGCGTGCGGTCGGTCCAGGCGGTCGACCGCATGATCGGGAAGATCGAGGCGAAGCTGAAGCGGCTCGGCGTCGCCGACAACACCTACATCGTGTTCAGCTCGGACAACGGCTACCACATGGGCCAGCACCGCCTGACGCCCGGCAAGCTGACCGCCTACGACACCGACATCCGCGTCCCGCTCGTCGTCGCCGGCCCGGGCGTCCCGGCCGGCCAGCAGATCGACGCGCTCGCCGAGAACATCGACCTCGCTCCGACGTTCGCGCAGCTCGCCGGCGCGAAGCCGCTGGCCGGCGCCGACGGCCACAGCCTCGCACCGCTGCTCCAGGGCTTCGAGCCGCTCGACTGGCGCACCGGCGTGCTGATCGAGCACCGCGGGCGGGCCGGCTCGGAGGCGACCGACCCCGACTACGCGCCGGCCGGCAGCGGCAACCCGCCGACCTACGAGGCGCTGCGCACCGCCACCAGCCTCTACGTCGAGTACTCCGACGGCGAGCTGGAGTACTACGACCTCAGAACCGACCCGCTCGAGCTCGACAACGTCGCCGACCAGCTGACGCCCGCGCACGCGGCCCAGCTCCACCAGGCGGTCATCGCGCTCAAGACCTGCAAGGGTGCGGCCTCGTGCTGGGCCGCCGAGCACGCGCCGAGCTAGGCGTCGGCGGGCACCCCGAAGGCGACGGTGTCGACGCGCGTCATCGTCGAGCACTGGAGGTACCAGCGGTAGGAGACGCCGAGCGACGCGATCGTCTCGGGGATCCGGACGAGGTCGTCGGGCCGGTGGTAGCAGGCGACGGCCAGCCGTGGCCGGTGCGTGCGGATCGTCTCGGCCGCGCCTTCGAGCACGGCCACGTCGTCGCCCTCGACGTCGAC
>JAATFK010000575.1 GCA_015655225.1 Solirubrobacterales bacterium
CAACGCGGTCGCGCCCGGCACCGTCGACTCGCCGATGATGGCGAGCTTCAGCCAGCACGAGGACCCGTTCGCCGACGCGCTGGTCCGCCGCCCCGCCCCCCTCGGCCGCAACGCCAAGCCCGAAGAGGTCGCCGACGCGGTGCTGTGGCTCGCGAGCCCCCGCGCCAGCTACGCCACGGGCTCGACCGTCGTGGTCGACGGAGGGTTCACGGCGCAGTAGCGGGCGCGGCGGCTCGGGATGCCCGTGAATCTCCCCTCGCTATCCGAGGGAAGATTCACGGGCATCAGCCGACGCGGCGCGCGGGGACGTCGACGTGGGCGATTCGCTGGCGGATTCGCCAGCGGCCGTCTTCCCGCGCGAACGTGTCGTCGTACTCGCCGAGCAGCTGGAGCGCCGGCTGGTCGCCGTCCTCGCGGCGGATCACCGCGAACGTGGAGTTGCTGCGAGCGACGTCGCCGTCGAGCTCGATCTGCGTGTTGGCGACCAGGTGGTACTGGGTCGGGCCGGGCGGCTCGGGGTTCGGGCCGAGGTTCGCCTCCAGCATCGCCTGGATCCCGGCCGGCGTCGTTGCCCGGCCGAGGTTGCCGACGAACTCGCCATCCCGCGTGAAGAGGGCCGCGTAGGCAGCGAAGTCGCGGCGGTCGAGCTGCTTCCGGTACTCGGCGATCAGCGCCCGGATCTCCTCCAGGTCCTCCAGCCGCCGCAGGCGGGCCTCGACGTCGGGGCCGGTCATCGGTGACACGGGAGCGGCGCCGCGGCGACCTTCGTGCGGATCACCTGGAGCGTTGACGTGCACGTGATGTAGAGCGATCTGAGGTCCTCGCCGCCCCACACGAGATTGCCGGGGAACTCCGGCGTCGGGACCACGCCGAGGCGGCGGCCGGCCGGGTCGATCACCCACACCCCGTCTCTCCCAGAACCCCAGATGTTGCCGAGCGCGTCGCACTTCATCCCGTCCGGCCCGCTCGCGATCTCGGTCGTGCCGAGTCCTTCGAAGAACAGTCTCGGGGGACCGAGCGTGCCGTCGTCCAGCACGTCGAACGCTCTGATCTCGCAGCGCGGCGAGTCGTTCACGTAGAGGATCGACTCGTCGGGCGAGAAGCAGAGCCCGTTCGGCTGCTCGAACTCCTCGCGCGGCACCACGAGCGCGATCTCCGAGCCGTCCCGCGCGACGCGGAAGACGCCCTGGAAGTCCAGCTCGGGATCGCGCTCGACGCCCATCGGCCCCGGCCAGCGGCCGTAGTTGGGGTCGGTGAACCAGATCGAGCCGTCGAAGCGCGTGCAGACGTCGTTCGGGCTGTTCAGCTCTCTGCCCTCGAAGTGCGAGGCGACCACTTCCCGCGCGCCGTCGGCCCGGAAGCGGCTCAGCACGCTCGTGTCCTGCTCGCAGACGAGGTAGGAGCCGTCGTCCTCGAACACCATGCCGTTGCCTCTGAAGTTCGGCGTGAGGACCTGCTCCAGCCCGCCCGCCTCGCTCCATTCCCAGCGCGTGTCGCGCGGGATGTCGCTGAAGATGAGGCGCCCGTGCCGAAACGACGGGCCCTCGGTGAAGCCGAACCCGTCGGCGAGCTGGACCAGCTCCGCCGCGGGATCGATCAGGTCGGCCAGCGTGATGTCCGTGGACGTGCCCATGACGTGTGCGGTCACCTCACGCTAGAGCGTGATGGTGACCGTCTTCTCCTCCGTGTTGGCCTCGATCCCGGCGAACCCGAGCTCGCGCCCGACGCCGCTCGTCTTCAGGCCGCCCCACGGCAGCCGTGCGTCCGGCGGCGCGCCGCCGTTGATCCAGACGCCGCCGGCGCGGATCTTGCTCGCGAGCCGGTGCGCCTCGCTGACGTCGCGCGTCCACACGTAGGCGGCGAGGCCGTAGCGCGTGTCGTTCGCGATCGCGAGCGCCTCGTCGGGATCGTCGAACGGCAGCACGAGGCCGACCGGTCCGAAGATCTCGTTCTGGGCGATGCTCGTCTGGTTGCCGCCGCCGGCGAAGACGGTCGGCTCGACGAAGAAGCCGGCGCCCTCCGGCTGGCCGCCACCGGCGACGAGCTCGGAGCCCTCCGCCTGGCCCTTCGCGATGTAGTCGATGACGCGGTCGCGCTGCTTCGCGTTGATCAGCGCGCCCATCGTCGTGGTCGGGTCGAACGGGTCGCCGACTCTGATGCCGCGCGCCGCCTCGGCGAGCCCGGCGACGACGCCGTCGTAGTGCTCGCGCGCGACGAGGATGCGCGTGCCGGCAGCGCAGACCTCGCCCTGGTTGGCGAGGAAGCCCATCGCGAGGCCCGGGATGACCGCGCCCAGGTCGGCGTCGCCGAGCACGATCTGCGGCGACTTGCCGCCCAGCTCCAGCGTCACGCGACGGAAGTCGCGCGCCGCCTGGACGCCGATCTCGCGACCGACCTCGGGGCTGCCGGTGAAGCTGACCTTGTCGATCCCCGCGTGGCGCACGAGCGCGGCGCCGGCGACGTCGCCGAGGCCCGGGATCACGTTGACGACGCCGGCCGGGAAGCCGGCCTCCTCGATCAGGGTCGCGAGGTGGAGCGTCGAGAGGCTGGCGTCCTCGGCCGGCTTCAGCACGACCGCGTTGCCGGCGGCGAGCGCCGGGCCGAGCTTCCAGGAGGCGATCATCGTCGGCGCGTTCCAGGCGGTGATCGCCCCGACGACGCCGAGCGGCTCGCGGATCGTGTAGGCCTGGCGCAGCGAGCCGAAGAACGGCTGCGGCGTGATCCAGCGGCCCTCGATCTTGTCGGCCCAGCCGCCGAAGTGGCGGAAGACGTCGACGACGTGCGGCAGGTCGACCATTCTCGGCTCGAACGCGGGGCGGCCGACGTCGTGCGCCTCGAGGGCGGCGAGGACGTCGATGTCGCGCTCGACGAGGTCGGCGAGCTTGAACAGCAGGCGGCCGCGCTCGGCGCCCGTCAGGCGGGACCACTCGCCGCCGTCGAACTGCGCGCGCGCGGCGCGCACGGCCGCGTCGACATCGGTCTCGCCGGCCGCCGCGACGTCCGCGAGGTGGCGCTCGGTCGAGGGCGAGATGACCGCGAAGGTCGCTCCGTCAGCGGCGTCACGCCACTCGCCGCCGATGAACAGCTGGGTGGGAACCCGCGGCAGGGGGACCGCGCCGGGAGGGCTCGTCTCGGTGGTGCTCATCTCTCTCTCCTGAGAAGACACTGTCTGGATCCACTAGACGCGGATATCGTATAGCAAAAGCTATCTGGCGAGGCGGCGCCGCGCGGGGCGAGGCGCGCGGGGGGGCGAGGCGGGCGACGCGATGGGCGACGCGGGCGCGTGGCGAGGGCGGTCGCGCGCGGGCGCCCACGGCGCGACCGGCCGCCGCCGGCGAACGCCGCGAGGACGGCCCGCCGGCTAGGAGGGCTGGTGCTCCGCGCGCCAGGCGCGGAAGCTCTCGACCGTGTGGAGCTTGTGCTCGCGCGCGGCCATCTCGATCTCGGACGACGGCGCGCCGTCCGCGATCAGGTCGAGCAGGTGCCGGTGCTCGGAGACCGACATCGAGCCGCGGTACGGGATCTGCACGAAGACCGTGCGGCGGATCGCGTCGAGCCGCCGCGCCACGTCGCGCAGCATCCCGACGAGCGCCGGGTTCGGGCAGTGCTCGGTGATCATCCCGTGCAGCTCCTGGTTGAGGCGCCCGAAGCTGAGCGAGTCGAGCCGGTCGATCGCCCGCTCCATCTCGGCGTTGATCTCGCGCAGCCGCGCGATCTCCTCGGCCCCGAGGAGCGGCGCGGCGAGCGCGGTGGCGTAGCCCTCGAGCAGCGCCAGCACCGTCATCTCCTCGTCGAAGACGCCCGGGTCGGCCGGCGCGACCTGCGCGCCGGCGTTCGGCCGGTAGATGATCAGCCCCTCCGCCTCGACGCGGCGGATCGCCTCGCGGACCGGCAGCGCCGAGACCTCGAACTCGTCCGCCAGCGCATCGATCACGACGCGGTAGCCGGGCCCGTAGGCGCCGCTCAGGATCCGCTCGCGAATCGCGCGGTAGACGCGCTCCTGCTTGGTCGGAGCGGCTGGCGCGGCGCCGTTCGAGCCGCGCGCCGCTCTTCTTGGCACGCGTCTCTTCGTCGGTGGTCTCGAGGCCATTGATTTACTATGCCACGGACTGGGGACGCTGACTGTCGGATGTGTCAGTTGTCCAGCGAACCGGCAGGCGCGTGTGACCGCGGAAGACCCAGCCCGTGAGCACCGCCGGATCGTCGAGGTCGAGCCGCAGGCCGGGCAGGCGCTCGAACAGCGCCGGCAGCGCCGCGCTCCCGATCTCGTGACGTGACATCCAGACGCCGAGGCAGAAGTGATGCCCGACGCCGAACGCGACGTTGCGCGCCTTCGGCCGCGTGATGTCGAATTCGTCGGGGCGCTCCCAGTGACGTTCGTCACGGTTCGCGGAGGCGACCAGCAGGCCGAGCCGCGCGCCCGGCTCGAGCTTCGTCTCGCCGAATGCGACCG
Organism: Solirubrobacterales bacterium; assembly: GCA_015655225.1. Lineage (GTDB taxonomy): Bacteria > Actinomycetota > Thermoleophilia > Solirubrobacterales > Solirubrobacteraceae > Conexibacter. The sequence continues at coordinate 4,454 of JAATFK010000575.1, forward strand.
GCTTGGCGACCTCGCGCGGGAACATCGCCAGCGGCGACATCCAGCGCAGCGTCTCCTCCGTCACACGCGGGAACCAGGCGGCCGGATCGGACATCGTCAAGGCCAGCTGGTCGGGATGATTTAGCAGCGCCCAGACGCCGATCCCGATCCCGTCGCGCGGCTCGTTGAGGCCGCCGCCGATCACGAGCATCGTGTTCGAGCGGACCTCGTCGTCGGTCAGCGGACCACCGGCGCCGCCATGGACCATCGCACTGATCAACGATGGGTCGGGCGTCTCACGGACGCGCGCGATCGCCGCGTTCGTGGCCGCCTTGACCTCGCGCACGGCGCGGTCGGTGCGCTCCCAAACTGACGGGTCGTCACCGTAATTGGCGGTGCCGTCCATCAGCGCCTGGGACCAGAACAGCAGCTCGTCGTCGGTCGCGTCCGTGAGCCCCAGCACGAGCCCGAGGCAGCGCGCCGAGAACGGGTTGATGAACTCCGGGATCAGGTTCGACTCGCCCTTCGGCTTGATCGCGTCGACCATCTCGTTCGCGATCTGCTTGAAACGGGGCAGCCAATGCTCGTCGATCACTCTCGGCGAGAGCGGCGTCTGCAGCGCGGCCCGCAGCCGTCTGTGCTGGGCGCCGTCGCTGCGCAGCATCGTGCGGCCCATCACGCGCGTCTGGAGCGAGTCGCGCTCCTGCGCCGTGAAGCGGTCGCCGTCGCGCTCGATCATGTCGATGTCGTCCCAGCGCGTGACGAGCCAGCGGTTGACCGACTCGACCCACACGACCCCGTGGTCGCGCAGGCGTCTGTAGGTCGGGTACGGGTTGATCGTCAGCTCGGCGAGCGAGACCTCGCCGCTGTCGTCGGGGCCGATCCCGTGGCGCTGGGCGTCGAGCCCGTCGAGCACGGGGCTCATGCCTCGCGCTCCACCGCCGGCTCCAGCGCCGTCGGCCAGACGTGCTGGATCGCGCGCGAGTGGTCGGCGCCGGGCAGCGCCGCCGACGCGTCGGCCCACTGGTCGGCGACGAGCCGCACGGCCGGCGCCTCGATCGACGCCTCGTCGGCGAGCGCGGCGGCGATGCCGACGTCCTTCGCCAGCAGCGCGAGCGCGAAGCCGGTCGCGAAGCTGCCGGTCACGACGTGCTCGCCGAAGACGACCTCGGTCGAGAAGCTGCGGCCGGTCGAGGTGTTGATGATCTCGATCATCGTCGCCGGGTCGAGCCCGTAGGAGCGGCCGATCACGAGCGCCTCCGCGGTCGCCGTGTAGGCGGCCGCCGCGAGGTAGTTGTTGAGCGCCTTCATCGCATGCCCGGAGCCGACCGGCCCGGTGCGGAAGACGCGGCTGCCGAGGACCGCCAGGATCGGCGAGACCCGCTCGAAGGCGGCCTCGTCGTCGGCACCGACCATCAGCGACAGCTCGCCCGTGCGGGCGCGGGCGACGGCGCCGGAGACGGGCGCGTCGACGACCGCGATCCCGCGCGGGGCCAGCTCCTCCGCCAGCGCTCTCGTGCCGGTCGGGTTCGAGCTGCTCATGTCGAGGACGACCGCGCCGGAGGCGAGGTGCGCGGCGATGCCGCCGTCCCAGTCGACGATCGCGGCGCGCACGATCGCGTCGGTCGGGAGCATCGTGACGACGACGCCG
>JAATFK010000504.1 GCA_015655225.1 Solirubrobacterales bacterium
GCCGCCGCGGTTGGAGATCCGCAGCAGCACGAGGTCGCCGGCGGCGGCGCGGCGGTCGCGGTCGACGTGCACTCGCGGGCCGCGCTCGAAGAACGACTCGGCCGTCAAGAGGCGCCCCCGCTGCTCCAGCACGCCCACGAGCGCGGCGCGCGGGGCGCCGCGCTCGGGGTCGCGGCGGCTCATCGAGAGACCGCCACGGCCGCAAGAACGAGCCCCCGGGCGAGTTCTTCGACGGAACCCGAGGCCGCAGGCCGAGCGGTTCCGCAGCGACTCAACGGACTTCGCCGGCGAGCGTTCTCAGCGCGACGGCGAGCGCCTCGTCGGTCTTCGTCTCGGGGTTGTCTCTGACCTCGACGTTCGGCTGGATGCCGGCGCCCTCGGAGACGCCTCTGCCGCCGAGGTTCTTGCCGCTCGGGAGGAAGTACTGGCCGACGGTGATGTCGAGCGCACCGCCGTTCGACAGCTCGCGGATCTCCTGGAAGACGCCCTTGCCGTAGGTGTGCGTGCCGACGACTCTCGCGCGCCCGCGGTCCTGGAGCGCGCCGGTGACGATCTCGGCCGAGGAGGCGGTGTTCTGGTCAACCAGCACGACGACCGGGATCGACGCCTTGATCGCGCCGCCGGTCGCGGTGTAGACGTGGCGCGGGACGACGCGGCCGGCGGTCGAGACGATCGTCCCGTCGTTGATGAAGATGCTCGCCGTCTCGACCGCCTCCTCCAGCAGGCCGCCGCCGTTGCCGCGCAGGTCGAGCACGATCCCCTGCGCGCCTCTCGCGAGGTCGCGGTCGACCGCCTGGCGCACCTGCGAGCTGGAGTTGGCGGTGAAGCTCGTGAAGACGATGTCGGCGAGCTTTCTGCCGCCGCGCGTGACGACGCGGTCGGCGACGACCGGCTGCGTGATTCTCGAGCGCGCGACCTGCAGCTGGCGGCGTCTGCCGTCGTGCTCGATCGTGAGCGTCACGGTCGTCCCGTCGGGGCCTCTCACGAGCCCGGTGGAGACCGTCTCGGCTCTGCCCGCGAGCGAGGTCGTCCCGACCGCGACGATCAGGTCGCCCGGCTCGATCCCGGCTCTCGCCGCCGGCGTGCCGGGGTAGACGGTCGCGACTCTGAGGCCCTTCGGGTCCTGCTCGACGGTCACGCCGATCCCGTCGAAGCTCGGGTTGGTCGTGTCCTGGAACTGTCTGTAGGTCTTCGGGTCGAAGTAGTGCGAGAACTTGTCGTCGAGGCTCGCGACCGCGCCCGTCAGGCTCGAGTTGACGAGCTGGTCGTTGGGGATCTTGCGGTAGTAGTCGTCCTTGATCATCCCGAGCGTCGAGCTGAGGAAGCGCTCGTCGTCGTTGCTGACGAACGCGCTGCGCAGCGGGCCGGGCAGCGAGCTGGGATGGCCGCCGAGGTAGATGCCGAGCAGCAGCAGGACGACGGCGCCGACGACGCCGAGCGCGAGCAGCAGAGCGCGAGGTCGACGACGAAGCACCCGCTCAGGGTACCGAGCGGGCTCCTCCGGCCCGTGCGGCCCCGTCACCGGACGCGGCTAGACGCGGAGGAAGCGGCGCAGCGAGAGGCCGGAGCCGAGCGCCGAGATCGAGACGCCGGCCGCGAGCATGATCGCGACGAGCGCGCCGAAGCCGATCGTCTTGGGCGTCGCGATCAGCGTGAAGTCCTTCGCGAGCGGGTCGATCAGCGCCAGCTTCGCGATCGCGAGCACGACGATCGCCAGGGCGGTGCCGACCGCGCCGACGACGATCCCCTCGATCACGAACGGCCAGCGGATGAACCAGTCGGTCGCGCCGACGAGCTTCATCACCTCGATCTCGCGGCGCCGCGCGTAGAGCGAGAGGCGGATCGTGTTGGCGATCAGGAAGATCGACGCGAGCACGAGCAGGATCGCGAGCGAGGCCGCCATCAGCTTCACGAAGCGCGTCACCTCGAGGATCTTGGTGGTGTCGGCCTTCTGGTCCTTGACCTCGTCGATCGAGCGGTCCAGCGGCGTCGCGACGCCGGCCGAGGAGGTCGGCGCGAGCGCCGCCTTCAGCGCCAGCACGTTCGAGGGGTCGCTCGGGGTGATGCGGAAGGTGTCGGGCAGCGGGTTCGTGCCGAGCAGGGCGAACGCCTGCGGGTCGGTGGCTCTCTGCTGCGCGAGCGCCTGCGCCTTCGAGACGTACTCGACGCTCTTCACGCCCGGCGTCCCTCTCAGCAGCTGCTGGACGCGCGCGACGTCGGTTCTCGTCGCGCTCGTCTTCAGGTAGACGTCGACCAGCACGCGGCCGCGGACCTGGTTGGCGGCGCCGGTCGTCGCCTGGACGATCGGGATGAAGACGCCGATCACCAGCATCGTCAGGAGGATCGTCGCGAGGGCGGCGAAGCTGGGGGCGGCGTTGCGGCGCAGCGAGCGCAGCGACTCGCGCAGGGTGAAGCCGATCCGCATCAGATGCTGGGCAGCCGCGGGACGTCGTTGCGCAGGCGCGCGGCGAACTCGCGGGTCGACTCGTCGCGGTTGTAGAGGCCGCTCGCCTCGTCGCGCACGACACGGCCGTGCGACAGCTCCAGCACGCGGCGGCGCATTCTGTTGACCATCGCCTGGTCGTGGGTCGCGACCAGCACGGTCGTGCCGGTGCGGTTGATGCGGTAGAGCAGCTGCATGATCCCGATGCTGGTCTCGGGATCGAGGTTGCCGGTCGGCTCGTCGGCCAGCAGCAGCGGCGGATGGTTCACGAACGCGCGGGCGATCGCGACGCGCTGCTGCTCGCCGCCCGACAGCTGGTCGGGGTAGTTGTGCAGCTTCGTCGAGAGGCCGGTCAGCCGCAGGATGTCCGGCACCTTCGCGCGGATGTCCTTGCACGAGCCGC
>JAATFK010000202.1 GCA_015655225.1 Solirubrobacterales bacterium
CCAGCCGATCCTGCCGGATCCCGACAGCGCCAACGGCTCGGGTCCGGTCCAGGGCGCGCTGCTCCTCTTCAAGCTGCGCACGACGGTCTACTCCAACCGTCCGCTCGACCTCTACATCACGCCGCCCGACGGCGGCAAGGTCGGGCACATCTCACTCGACCTGTAGGCCGGGGGCGCGGGGCCCGCGGCGCCTACGGGTGCTGCAGGCCCGCCGCGAGGATCCCGCGGGCGGCCGGGGCGGCGACGTCGCCGCCCGCGCCCGCCTCGGCGAACAGCATCCCGACGGCGATCCGCGGCTTCTGCTCGGGCGCAAAGGCGACGAACCAGGCGTCGGTGTCGGGGGTCGTGTCCTGGTCGTCGGTGCTGTCGTCGCTGTTGTCGTCGTCGGAGGGGTCGCTGCTGTCGGGATCGGGCTTGACGGTGTCGCGCAGCTCGGCGGTGCCGGTCTTGCCGGCGACGTTCGCGCCGGGGATCGCCGCCGCCGTGCCGGTGCCGTACTGGACCACCGCGCGCATCATCGAGGCGACCTGCTTCGCGACCGCCGGCGTGGTGACGCGCGTCAGTCTCGGTCTCGCGCCGTAGGCGAGCGTCGGCTCGGCGCGGCGGCCGTTCTCCGCGATCGTCGCGGCGACCGAGGTCATCTCCAGCGTCGTCGCCTGCACCTGGCCCTGGCCTATCGCGGAGGAGCCGACCTCCAGCGAGTCGCCGATCGAGCCGGCCGGCGGGATCGTGCTCTCGGCCGCGCCGTCGATCCCCGGCTGGCGGTTGAAGCCGTAGCGCTCGGCGACGTTGACGAGCTTCGCGCCGCCGAGTCTCGCGCCGAGCGGCGCGAAGACCGAGTTGCAGGAGTTCGCGAACGACTGGATCAGCGTGCCGCCGCACTCCTCGCCGTCGGCGTTCTGGATCGGGACGCCCTCGAGCGTCGCCTGCGTCTCCACCGGGAACTGCGTCGAGAGCGACGCCAGGTGCGCCTCCAGCACCCCGGTCGAGGTGATGATCTTGAAGGTCGAGCCGGGCGGCTGGAGCGCCGAGTAGGCGACGCCGGCGAGCGCCAGCACGGCGCCGGTCTGCGGGTTCATCGCGACCGCGCCGCCGTACTGCGAGCCGAGCGCGGTGATCGCGGCGCGCTCGATCGTCGGGTTGATCGTCGAGCGGACCGCCGGGCCGGCCTTCGGCTGCGTGCGCGCGAGGACGCGGCTGCCGGCCATCAGCGTGCCGCCGGGCGTTCCCGCGAGCTGCGTCTGGAAGACGCGCTCGAGCCCGGAGGTGCCGACGAGCGCGTTGTCGGGGTAGCCCTGCGCCTGCAGCGTCGCCTGCTCCTCGGCCGGCGGCGGCCCGAGCTTGCCGACCACCTCACCCGCGACGTCCGGCATCGAGGAGGTCCGCTGCGGCCCGCTCGCGAGCACCGAGCCGTCGCTCGCCTCGATCGCCGCGCGCGGCGCGAGCGTCGTCTGGCGCGTCAGCTTCTCGCCGGCGCGCAGGCCGGGGAAGACGAGGCTGCGCGTCCACGCGACCTTCTGGTCGGAGCCCTTGCCGCTGAGCGGGACGGTCAGGACCGTGTGGATCGTGCCGAAGACGCGGGTGTGGACCGTCACCGTAACGGGGTAGCCGAGCGCGGTTCTCGGTCTCACGCTGCCGACGACGACGCGGGTCGTGGTCGCGAGCTGCGCGGCGGTGCTGTTGGCGAGCACGAAGCTCGGGCGGGAGATCGCGTGCTGGGCCTCGTCGTCGAGCTGGCTGTAGAGGGCCGCGTAGTCGCCGCGTGCCCACAGCGTGGCGAAGCTCGTCGCCTCGCGGCGCTGCGCCGCGTCGGAGCCGCCGAACGCGACCATCACGATCACGACCGCCGCGACGACGACGATCACGACGACCGGGAGCACCCGGCGCAGCAGCAGACGGCGGCGCCGCGCCACGTCGTCACGCGTGTACCGCCGCATTCCCTCCGCTCCTCTGCGGCCAGCTGCGTCCACGATGGGCCGGAGCCTAGTACACGGAATCCCCCGACCTGTTGCGTTCTGACGCGCGGGAGCCCGCGTCCGCGATCGTCATCCTGTGTGATTGCACCATGACGACCCTCGACTGGGCCATCATCGCCTTCACCTGCCTCCTTGCCGTGGTGGGGTGGCTGCGGGGCTTCATCGTCGGCGTCTTCGCCCTCGTCGGCTTCGCGATCGGCGCGCTCGTCGGCGCCCGGATCGCGCCGCTGCTGCTGGGGCGCGGCTCCCACTCGCCGTACGCGCCGCTGTTCGGGCTGATCGGGGCGCTGCTGCTCGGCGGCCTGCTCGCGAGCGGGCTGGAGCGGCTCGGCGTGCGGCTGCGCAGCGGCGTGCGACTGCCGGGGCTCGGGGTCCTCGACGGGGCGCTCGGCGCGCTGCTGACGGCCGGGGTCGCGCTCGGGATCGTCTGGCTTGCTGGCGCCGTCGCCCTCCAGACGCCGGGCGCCGACGACCTCCGCCACGACATCCAGCGCTCGGCGGTCCTCCAGCGGCTCAACAAGCTCCTCCCGCCCTCCGGACCGCTGCTGAACGCGCTCGCGCGCTTCGACCCGCTGCCGTCCGTCCCCGGCCCGGACGCGAACGTGCCGCCGCCGGCGCGCGGGGTCCTGCGGCGGCCCGCGATCCGCAGCGCGACGGCGAGCGTCGTGAAGGTGCTCGGGACCGCCTGCGGCCTCGGGATCGAGGGCAGCGGCTGGGTCGCCGCGCCGGGGCTGGTGGTGACGAACGCGCACGTCGTCGCGGGGGAGAGCGACACGGTCGTCTCGGTCGGCGGCTCCGACAGCCCGCTGGGCGCGCGCGTCGTGCACTTCGACCCGCGCAACGACGTCGCCGTGCTGGCGGTCGCGGGGCTCCACGAGAAGCCGCTCACGCTCGCGAGCTCACCGGCGTCGTCGACCTCCGGCGCGATCCTCGGCTACCCGAACAACGCCGCGCGGATCGACGCCGAGCCGGCCCGCATCGGCGCGACGCGCACGGTCCTCTCCGACGACGCCTACGGCAAGGGACCGATCCAGCGCTCGGTCACGACGCTGCGCGGGCTGGTGCGGCCGGGCAACTCCGGCGGGCCGGTCGTGGACGTCCACGGCCACGTGCTGGCGACCGTCTTCGCGGCGACCGTCAGCGGCCCGCCGGGCGGCTTCGGCGTGCCCGACGCGATCGTCCGCGACGCGGTCGCCGCCGGCCGCGTCGGGCGAACGATCTCGACCGGCCCCTGCGCGCGGTAGACACCGTCCGTCGCCGAGGACGCTACGCTCCACGGCCCATGGCCAGAACCCTCGTCATCGCCGAGAAGCCCTCCGTCGGACGCGACCTCGCTCGCGTCCTGCCCGGCCCGTTCCAGAGACAGGAGGGCTATCTCGAGGGTCCCGACCACGTGATCACGTGGGCGGTCGGGCACCTCGTGCAGCTCGCCGAGCCGGACGAGTACGACGACAAGTTCAGAAGATGGCGGATGGCCGACCTGCCGATCGTCCCGGACAAGTTCAAGCTCGTGGTCCGCGACGAGCGCTCCAGAAGACAGATGAACGTGGTCAAGCGCCAGCTCGGCCGCGACGACGTCGACCTCGTCGTGAACGCCTGCGACGCCGGCCGCGAGGGCGAGCTGATCTTCGCCTACCTGTACGAGAAGGCCGGCTCGAGACTCCCGGTCAGACGGCTGTGGCTCTCCTCGATGACCCAGACGGCGATCAGAGACGCGTTCACGCGCCTGCGCGACGGCTCCGAGCTGGCTTCCCTGGAGGCGGCCGCCCGCTCGCGCAGCGAGGCCGACTGGATCGTCGGCATGAACGCCACGCGCGCCGCGACGATCCGTCTGCGCTCCTCCTTCGACGGCGCCGTCTCGCTCGGCCGCGTGCAGACGCCGACGCTCGCGATCCTCGCCCGCCGCGAGGAGGAGATCCGCGCGTTCGTGCCGGAGCCGTACTGGACCGTCGACGCCAAGTTCGAGGTGCTGGCCGGCGCGCCCGGACGCAGATATGAGGGCCGCTTCCACTCGCCCGCCGGCAGCGACCTCGGCAGAGGCCCGCGGATCGCGACCGCCGAGCACGCGCAGGCGATCGTCGACGCCTGCCGCGACGCCGACGGCCAGATCGTCAGACTCGAGAAGAGAGAGCGCAGAGAGCGCGTCCCGCTGCTCTACGACCTGACCTCGCTCCAGCGCGAGGCGAACTCCCGCTTCGGCTTCTCCGCCAGACGCACGCTCGGCGCCGCCCAGCGGCTCTACGAGGAGCACAAGGCGCTCACCTATCCGCGCACGAACTCGCGCTACCTGCCGGGCGACATGGTCCCCGAGATCAAGCCGATCGCGGCGATCGTCGGCGAGCGGGCCGAGTACGCGGCCGGCGCCAGATACGTGGCGAGCCTCGACGTGCTGCCGCTCTCGCGCGTCGTGGACGACGCCAGAGTCACCGACCACCACGCGATCATCCCGACGAACGCGCCGCACCCGGTCGACAGAATGGGCGACGACGACCGTCGCATCTACGACATGGTCGCGCGGCGCTTCCTCGCCGTCTTCCACCCCGACGCGGTGTTCGAGAACACGAGCGTCGAGACCGAGGTCGCCGGCTACGTCTTCCGCACGCGCGGCAAGGTGATGCTCGTCCCCGGCTGGCGCGGCGTCTACGGCGAGGAGGCCGACGCCGAGCCGAGAGAGGGCGAGGAGGACGACGGGCGCGAGCAGCAGCTGCCGAAGCTGGAGCACGGCGAGCCGGTCGCGACGCGCGACGTGGCGCTGGAGGAGAAGGTCACGAGACCGCCGCGGCGCTACTCCGAGGGCTCGCTGCTGGCGGCGATGGAGACGGCCGGCAGACTCGTGGACGAGGAGGAGCTGCGCGAGGCGATGAAGGACTCCGGCATCGGCACGCCGGCGACCCGCGCGGCGATCATCGAGCGGTTGCTGTCGGTCGGCTACATCGAGCGCGACGGCCGCTCGCTGGTCGTGACCGAGAAGGGCCTCAACGTCGTGCGCCTGCTCGACGGGCATCCGCTGACCTCGCCGTCGCTGACGGGCGACTGGGAGCACCGGCTCGGCAAGATCGAGAACGGCAGCGACTCGCGCAAGGCGTTCATGGGCGACATCGTCAAGTTCGCCGAGAGCACGATCGCCGAGCTCGACGCGAAGCTGAGAGACGTGCGGATCCCGCGCGCCAACCTCGGTCCCTGCCCGGTCTGCGGTCACGACATCATCGAGAACCGCAAGGGCTACTCCTGCTGGTCGCGGGAGGATCCCGGCTGCGGCTTCGTGATCTGGAAGGCGAAGGCCGGCAAGCAGATGGGCGGCGCGATCGCACGCGAGCTGATCAGAACCGGCCGCACCGAGAGACCGGTGACGGGCTTCAGAGGCAGAAGCGGCCGCTCCTTCCGCGCCCGCCTGGCGCTGCAGCAGACGCCCGAGGGCAGATGGCGCGTCGAGTTCGACGAGCCGTGGGCCAGAGAAGGCGCCAGACCGCCGGACGCCGAGTCCGACGCGGCGGCCGAGACGGCGGCCCAGCCGGTCGCCGCCGAGGCCGAGTCGGCGACGCAGCCGGCGGCCGCGTAGCGATCGCCCGCTGGCTCGCCGCGCCGCGATCACGTCGGGCGCGCGCGCCACGATGTCTGATCCATGTCTCTGACCCTCGTCACCGGGCCGGCCAACTCGGCGAAGGCCGGCGCCGTCCTCGGCGCCTTCCGCCAGCGGCTGCGGCACGACCCCTGGCTCGTCGTCCCGACGGCGGCCGACGTCGCCTACTACGAGCGCGAGCTGGCCGGCGACGGCGCCCGCGCCGCCGGCCGCGTCGCGACCTTCGGCGGCTTCGTCCGCGAGGTCGCCCAGCGCGCCGGCTACGCGGCGCGCACGATCGGCGCGCTCCAGCGCGAACGGCTCGTCGCCGACGCGATCGCCCGCACCGAGCTGGACGCGCTCGCCCCGGCCGCCGCCTCGCGCGGCTTCCTCCACGCGGCCGGCGCGTTCATGGCGGAGCTGGAGCGGACCCTCGTCACGCCGCAGCGGCTGACGGTCGCGCTGCGCGCCTGGGAGGGAGCCCCGCAGGGCGCCCACGAGATCGCCGCCGTCTACGCCGCCTACACCCGCTCGCTCGAGCGGCTCGGCCGCGTCGACGGCGACCTCTTCGCCTGGCGTGCCCTCGACGCGCTCCGCGCCCGGCCCGGCGCCTGGGGCGCGACGCCGGTCTTCCTCTACGGCTTCGACGACCTCACGCCGATCGAGCGCGACGCCGTCGAGACGCTCGCGCGGGTCGCCCAAGCCGACGTGACCGTCTCGCTCACCTACGAGCCGGGCCGCTCGGCGTTCGCCGGCCGCGCGCACACCGCCCAGGAGCTGACCGCGATCGCCGACGAAGTGCTCGAGCTGCCGCCCCTCGCCGAGCACTACGACCCGCCCGCCCGCGAGGCGCTCCACGCGCTCGAACGCGGCCTCTTCGAGCCGGAGGGCACCGTCCCCGCGCCGCCCTCCTCGGAGGACGCGGTCCGGCTGCTCGTCGCCGGCGGCGAGCGGGCCGAGATCGAGCTGATCGGCGCCGAGCTGCTGAAGCTCCTGACCGACCCGGTCGCGCCCGTCCCCGGCGACCGGATCGCCGTCGTGCTGCGCTCGCCCGCACGCGCCGCCGCCTTGATCGAGCAGGTCTTCGGCGCCTACGGGATCCCGTACGCGCTCGACCGCCGCGTCCCGCTCGCCCACACCGCGCTCGGCCGTGGCCTGCTGGCGCTCGCCCGCTGCGCCCTGCTCGCCGACCGCGCCAGCGCGGAGGACCTGATCGCCTACCTGCGGACCCCCGGGAGACTGGAGCGCCAGGAGCTGGCCGACCGGCTGGAGCTGAACGTGCGCCGCGGCGCGATCGGCGACGTGGCGGGCGCCCGGGCCGCCTGGGAGGAGGCGCCGGGCGGCTGGCCGCTGCGCGAGCTCGACCGCGTGCGCGGTGCCGCCGCCGACGGCCCGCTCGCGCTCTACGACGCGCTCGCCCGCGAGGCCCGCGCGCTGCTGACCGCGCCCCACCGCGGCAGCGGCCGCGTCCTCGACCCGGCCGAGGAGGTCGACGCCCGCGCGCTCGCGGTCCTCCTCACGGCCCTGGAGCAGCTCGCCGAGCTGGCGGCCGCCGAGCCGCGCCGCCCGCCCGAGGATCCCGAGGCGCTGCTCGCGACGCTCGGCGAGCTGGAGGTCGGGCTCGGCTCGCCGCCGCGGCCCGGCGCGGTGCTCGTCGCCGACCCGCTCGCGATCCGCGCGCGGCGCTTCGACACGGTCGTCGTCGCCGGGTTGCAGGAGGGCGAGTTCCCCCGTCCGGTCACGCCCGAGCCGTTTCTCCCCGACGAGCAGCGGCGGGAGCTGAGCGCCGCCAGCGGCCTGCGCCTGGAGCTGCGGGAGGACGCGCTGGCGGACGAGCGCTACCTCTTCTACGCGAGCGTCGCGCGGCCGACGCGGCGGCTGCTGCTCTCCTGCCGCGACGCGGACGAGGACGGCAACCCGGCGCTCCCGTCCTTCTTCCTCGACGACGTGCGGGCGCTGCTGCCGGAGCTGCCGACGCTCCACCGCCCGCTCGCGCACGTCGCCTGGGACGTCGCGAGTGCCCCGACCGCGACCGAGCGCGCCCGGGCGCAGGCGCTCGCCGGCCCGCGCGTCCCGGCCCGCGCGATCGCCTCGCTCGGCCCCGAGGCGCGGGACGCGCTGCGCCAGCGCGACGTGCTCTCGGCCGGCGCGCTGGAGATCTACGCCGGTTGCCCGGTCCGCTGGCTGGTCGACCGCGAGCTGTCGCCCGAGCGCTTCGAGCCGGACCCCGAGGCGATTGCCCGCGGCAGCTGCATCCACCGCGTGCTGGAGCGGACCCTCGCGCAGCTCGACTGGCCGCTCGACCTCGCCGCGCTGGCGGCGATGCGCGAGCTGGTGGCGGAGGTCGTCGCGGAGGAGGCGCCGCGCTTCGCGCTCGGCCGCGGCGACGCGGCCCAGGCCGCCGCCGCGCACGAGATCGTCGCCGACGTCGGGCGACTGCTCGCGCACGAGGCCCACGCCGGTGGCGCGTTCCACCCGGCCGAGCTGGAGCTGAGATTCGGCATGGGGGAGGAGGACGGCGCGCTCCCCGCGCTCGTGCTCGGCGGCGGGGCGCTGCGGCTGCGGGGCGTGATCGACCGCGTCGACCTCGACGCCGCCGGCCGCGCGCTCGTGCGCGACTTCAAGAGCGGGCGCAGGTCGCCGAGCTGGCCGGTCGCGCGCTGGAGCGTGGACGACCAGCTGCAGGTCGCGCTCTACATGGTCGCGGTGCGGGAGCTGCTGGGGCGCGAGCCGGCCGGCGGGGTCTACCAGCCGCTGCGCGGCGAGGACCTGCGCGCGCGCGGGATCGTGCGTGACGACGTGGACGCCGGCGACCTCGTGCTGAGCACCGACCGCCGCACGCGCGAGGAGCTGGAGGAGGCGCTGGACGGGGCCGCCGCGCGCGCCTGCGAGCTGGCCGCCCGGCTGCGCGGCGGCGAGCTGGCGCCTCAGCCGGAGACGTGCAGCCCCGGCGGCTGCGCGTTCCCGGGCGTCTGTCGCGTTACCGACGCATGAGCGCCTCGGTCCCCTTCACCGCCGAGCAGCGCGCCGCGATCGACCATCGCGGCGGCCTGCTGCTGACCGCCAACGCCGGCAGCGGCAAGACCTCCGTGATGGCCGAGCGCTACGTGCGCGCGGCCCGCGAGGAGGGCGTCGAGGTGTCGCGGATCCTCGCGATCACGTTCACCGAGAAGGCCGCCTCGGAGCTGAAGGCGCGCGTGCGCGGCCGTTTCGAGCAGCTCGGCGACGGCGAGCGGGCGCGCGCGACCGAGGGCGCCTGGATCTCCACGATCCACGGCTTCTGCGCGCGGCTGCTGCGGACCCATCCGCTCGCGGCCGGGATCGACCCGCGCTTCGTCGTGCTCGACGAGCGCGCCAGCCAGCGGCTCGCGCTCGACGCGTTCGACGAGGCGCTCGACCAGCTGGTCGACGCGCACGGGACGCCCGCGCTCGACCTGATCGCCGCCTACCGGCCCGGCGACCTTCGCGAGGCGATCGTCGCCGTGCACGGCGAGCTGCGCTCGCGCGGGGAGGAGCGCCCGGCGCTGCCGCCGCCGCGCCCGGCGCCGCTCGACCCGCGCCGGCTCGCGCTGCGGATCGCGTGGGAGCGGGCGAGCGCCGAGGTGGCGCTCGCGCCCGACGGCGCCACCGTCACGAGAGCGCGCGAGCGGCTGCGGGCCTGCGAGGAGCTGCTGGAGCGCCCGGGGGAGCCCGCGCCCGACTCGGCCGAGGTCGCCGCGCTGGCGCTGCCGAGAAACGGCAGAGCGCTCGCGGGGGAGGGCTGCGAGGCGTACCGGTTGGCGGTCGACCGCTACCTCGACGCCTGCGTGGACGTACGTGCCGTACCGGTCCACGCGCTGCTCGACGCGCTCCTGCGGGCGTTCGCGGCGCGCTACGCGGCGATCAAGCGGGAGCACTCGGCGCTCGACTTCGAGGACCTGGAGCTGGGCGCGAATCGGTTGCTGCGCGAGCACGAGGCGCTGCGCGCGCGCTACGCGGAGCGCTTCCTGCACGTGATGGTGGACGAGTTCCAGGACACGAACCCGCTGCAGCTGGAGTTGTTGGAGCGGATCGCGGGCGGGAGCCTCTTCACCGTCGGCGACGAGCTGCAGTCGATCTACGGCTTCCGCCACGCCGACGTGAGCCTCTTCCGCCGCCGCCGCGAGGCGCTCGCGGCGCGGGGCGACGCGGCGACGCTCGCGACCAACTTCCGCAGCCACCGCGACGTGCTCGACGCGCTCAACGTCGCGTTCGCGCCGCGCTTCGGGGAGAGCTTCGTCGGGCTCGTCGCCGGGCGCACCGAATCGCCCGAGGCGCTGCCGGTGGCCGGGCCGCGCGTCGAGCTGCTGATCACCGACGGCGCCGCCGACTGGGAGGGCGCCGGGCTGCTCGCCCCCGGCGTCGTCGCGACCGCGCCGCTGTGGCGGATCGCGGAGGCGAAGCTGCTCGCCGCACGGGTGCGGGAGCTGCTGGACGCGGGACGGCCGCCGGGCGACGTGGTGCTGCTGCTGCGGGCAACCGGGGACCTCGCCGTCTACGAGCGGGCGCTGGCGGAGCTGGAGGTGCCGACGTACGTGATCGGCGGCCGCGGCTACTGGGCCCAGCAGCAGGTGCGGGACCTCGTCGCCTACCTCGGCGTGCTCGCGAACCCGCGCGACGGGCTGTCGCTGATGACCGTGCTGGCGTCGCCGCTCGTCGGCCTCTCCAGCGACGCGCTCGTGCAGCTCGCGGCGGCGGCGCGCGAGAGCGGGAGAGATCCGTGGTGGGAGCTGGTCGGGGCGGGTGACGGCGCCGGCTCGCCGGCGTATCTCGACCGGCTCGGGGAGGACGACCGCGCGCGGGTCGTCGCGCTGCGGGGATGGCTGCCGCAGGAGCGCCGCCGGGCGCCGCGCCACGGGCTCGAGGCGCTGCTCGACCGGGTGCTCGCGCGGACCGGCTACGACACGACGATGCTGGCGCTGCCGGGCGGCGCGCGGCGGCTCGCGAACGTGCGCAAGCTGATGCGGCTCGCGCGCGAGCACGAGGCGGAGCACGGGCGGGACCTGCGGGGGTTCGTGGACGTAGTGGCGGGCGCCGTCGACAGCGGCAGCGACGACCGCGAGAGCGAGGCGCCGGTCGAGGGCGAGGCGCTCGACGCGGTGCGGCTGATGACGATCCACCGCG
>JAATFK010000132.1 GCA_015655225.1 Solirubrobacterales bacterium
CCAGCCGCTCCAGCGCCGGCCGATGCCGACCGATGCGAGCGTTCCGGTGCGCCTGGCAACGAGTCCCCAGGTGCGCCGGTTTGTGCCGACCCGCCTGTCGGTTGGAGCGGCAGCAGCCTTTGGACGCTTGGCGTGGCGGACGGATCCAGAGCGCCGCGAGCGCGCGATTCGGGCGGCCCAGGCGATTCTCGGCGGCACGTCGCGAGAGGCAGACGTCGAGTCGGTCGCTCGCGCGCGATTGGTCCAGGCCGCAGTCGCGGCCGATCTGTTCTGGCAGCCACGTCAGGACTTCGTGTTGGCCGACCCTGACATCGAGACGCTGAAAATGGCCCGTGCGGGCGGCCGCGCCGTGATCGTGAGCATGAACCATCTCCACCCCTTCGCCGGGATCGCGACGGCGATGGCGCGGGATGGCCGCGCCGCCTACCTGGTGTCGGGCGGGTTCCTGTTCGACAGCGAGGTCGGTGGCGTCTGGGGGCGACGCGTGGCGCAGATGCACGAGATCCATCGGCGCGGGAACGTCCGGCTCGTTGCGGCATCGGACCGGTCGCGGGTCATCGAGTCGTATCGTGCGTTCGGCGTCATGGAGGCGCTGGTGAGGCGCAGCGAGACGCTCGTGATCGCTTTCGACGTCCCGGGGAGCGTCGAGACGAGCTTCCTCGGCAAGCCGGTGATGCTCGCCGCGGGGACCTCGAATCTCGCCTTCCGGACGAAGGCGATCGTCCTGCCGATCCGGTCGAGGCTGCAGGGGCATCGCGTGGGAGCGACGTTTGGCGAGCCCATCGACCCGCTCATCTTTGCGGACGCCGGAGCGCTCCACGACGCGATCGCAAGCGTGCACGAGCGGTGGATTCTCGAGACGCCGGAGTTGCTTGAGGACCCTCGGCGCGCCGGTGCATGGGAGGGAGGCGCGACGGCGGCGCGCTGGAGTCGGCCCGCTGATGCGCGACGGCCGGGTATCTCGTGATCCGGGCCATGGTCTAGGAGCGGGCGGCGCCACCAACAAGTGATTGGTCGTTGCTCATAGCCGGCTTGGCGGACTGCTCGCCGCTCCGTCCGAAGCACGACATCAGGCCGGGCGCAGCACCGCGGCCTGACGCGGGGCGAGGCGGATCCGCGTCACGGTCCGTCCGTCCGTCGTCAGGTAGCGACCGCCGAGATCGGCGCGGACGATGTGCCCGTCAGGGGGGTTCAGCAGAACCAGTCCTCTCGCGAACGACCGGCGGTAGAGCCCATGCCAGCGGTCGCGTGGTCCGTTGGCAGCGCCAAGGTCAAAGCGGTAGGCGTTCCAGTCCGTAGCGGGCGTGATCGTGTTGTCCCCGAGACCGTCGTGTCCTCCGGAGACGAGGAAGTAAGCGGCGAGGTTGTACTCGCGTCCGATGCTCGAGCCGTCGTAGCTCTCCAGGATGACGGAGCGGCCGAGCGCGTGGACCGCGTCGATGTAGCCGAGGAATGCCGCGAACGAGAACGGGCCGTCCCCGCCGACGAGACCGTCGTCGTTGGCGCCGCGCTCGAGGTTGATCCAGTCCGCGGAGCGGATCTCGCGGCGGATGCTGGGGTCCCCAGTCCGGGGCGAGCCACCGGCGTACCAGATCGCATTGTGGATCAGCTCGATCTGGGGGAATGCCTGTCGGACCGTCGCGGTGAAGCCGGCGATCGCCGCGCGCCACTCGTCCTCCGTCATCGTCGTCCCGTCTTTCACCGGGTACACGAGCTTGCCGTTGCCGTCGCTGACGCGCAGGTCGAGGTTGACGTCATCGATCCAGACGCCGCGATAGCGGCCGCGGGCGAGCTCCCGGCGGGTCTCGTCGATCCACGAGCGGCGGAAGGTCGCGTTGCCGGGGTCGGCTGCGTACTGAGGGCACGTGCCTTCGGAGCAGCCCCACTGGAGGTAGAGCGGCTGGCCGTTCGCGTCGCGCAGAATCCAGTCCGGGTGGGCGCGTACGATCGACGAGTCAGTCGGGATTCCATAGAGATCGCGGTACACCCACCCGCGCTGGTACCAGGTCGTCTTGTCGTCGAAGTAGGGTGAATAGACGACCGCCCGCCAGAGCCTTGCGTTCATCCATGATCTGAAGCTGGGCGTCGGATTCGTCGTGTAACGGTCGAAGTCCGGAGCGGTCCGCTTGACGACGTTGACGACGCC
>JAATFK010000722.1 GCA_015655225.1 Solirubrobacterales bacterium
CTCCGGCTTCTCCGGCTCGCCCGTCTACTGCCCGGACGCCCACGGCGTGATCGGCAACGCCGGCGCGATCTCCGCGACGATCGGCGAGTACGGCAACCACGTCGGCCTCGTCACGCCGATCGAGCAGATGCTCGGCCTGCCGGTGCGCCCGCCGAGCGGCACGCGCGCCGCGCCGGACCTGCTCGCCAAGGCCCGCACGCTGACCGGCCCGCTGACGATCAGCGGCCTGACGCCGTCGCTGCAGAGCGCCGCCCAGCAGGCGGCCCAGCGCGCCGGCACGACGCTCGTCACCGCGCCCGCCGGTCCGCTCGGGAGCTTCCCCGTCCAGCAGCTCGTCCCCGGCGCCTCGATGGCGGTCTCGCTCTCGACCGGCGCGGTCGCCGCGAGCGCGATCGGCACCGTCACCTACCGCGACGGCGCGACCGTCTACGGCTTCGGCCACGAGTTCGACGGCGCCGGGCGCCGCTCGCTGCCGCTGCAGGACGCCTACGTCTACACCGTGATCGACAACCCGCTCAACAGCGACACCGACAGCGCCTACAAGCTGGCCGCGCCCGGCCACACCGTCGGCACGCTCTCCAGCGACGCGCTGCAGGGCGTCGTCGGGACCGTCGGCGCGGGGCCGGCGACGATCCCCGTCACCGTCAAGGTCCACGACGCCGACCGCGACCGCACCGTGAGCCAGCGCACGAACGTCGCCTCCGAGGTCGACGTCGGCGACCCCGACGGCCAGTCGGCGCTGCTCTCGATCGCGCCGGTCGCGGTCGCGCAGGCGGTCACCTCGGTCTTCGACGGCGCGACCGCGAGCGAGAGCGGCCGCCTCTGCCTCGCCGTCACGCTGCGCGAGTCGCCCAAGCCGCTGCGCTTCTGCAACCGCTACGTGCTGACCGGCAGCGTCGCGGAGGGCAACCCCGCGCCGATCGCGACCTCGATGAGCGACGACGTCGGCACCGCGCTCAGCGCGATCGACGGCGCCCGCTACTCCCGCCTGCACGTCACGAAGGTCGTCGCCGACGCGACCGTCGCCCGCGGCCTCGCGCTCGGCACGATCCTCTCGGCGCGCGCGCCGAAGGTCGTCCGCGCCGGCTCGACCGCGACCGTCGCCGCCCGCGTGCGGCTCTACCGCGGCCCGCTGACGACGCTGCGTCTGAAGCTCCCGATCCCGCGCGACCTGCCCGCCGGGCGCACGACGATCAAGCTCGCCGGGACGCCCGCGGACCAGGCCTCCAGCGGGGGCGACCTCGGCGACCTCGTCGTCTCGCTCTCGGGTGGCGGCGGCGGCTCGTCCCACTCCCGCGCGACGGGCGCGCAGTCGCTCGCCGAGGTGGTCGACGGCTTCGACGAGGCGCAGTCGCCCGACGGCGTGCGCGCGAAGGCCGCCGGCATCCGCTGGGACGCGTTCCGCGACCCGCGGCTACGGCTCGAGGGCAACGCGTCGCTGCCCGTGAAGGTGCTCGCGCCGGCGCACGGCCACTGAGGCCGGGGGCGCGTCCAGAGGACCGGCGGGCGCGCCGCGACGCCGGAGCGCCGCGGCGGCTCGGGTGCTGCCTAGAGCCGGTTCTCGATCGCCAGCGGAGCGGGCTCGCGCGTCTCGGGCGCGACCTCGTCCGGCTGCTCGACGCCGAGCAGCTCGGCCAGCTCGCCGCTCTCGTACATCTCGGCGACGATGTCGGCGCCGCCGACCAGCTCGCCTCTGACGAACAGCTGCGGGATCGTCGGCCAGTTCGACAGGGCCGACAGCTCCTGGCGGATGCGCGGGTCGGGCAGGATGTCGACCGCCGCGAACGGCGTGTCGAGCGTCTGCAGGGCGCCCGCGGTGCGCGCGGAGAAGCCACACATCGGCTGCTCGGGCGTGCCCTTCATGAACAGGATCACGGCGTTCTCGTCGATCGCCTGTCTGATCGCGTCGCGGAGTGGGTTGGTCTCGTCGCTCACGTGGGTCCTCACTGAACCTTGGTCTGCAGGGAGAGGGCGTGGATGCGGTCGCCGAGCTCGTTGCCGAACACGTCGTAGACGAGTCGGTGCTGCGCGATCCGGCTGAGCCCGGAGAACTGCGGTGCGGCGACGACGGCCTCGAAATGGTGGCCGTCACCGCTGACCTCGGCTCTCGCGCCGGGAATCCCGGCCTCGATCCGCTCCTTCAGCTCTTCGTTCGTCGCCATCTCGCCAGAGGGTAGCGACCTCGCTACACTTCGTGAAGTGATGGAAGCGGACGGACGTTTCGGCCGCTTCAGGAGCCCGCAAACGTGCTGGAGGCCGTACCGATGATCACGCTCACCGATCGAGGCGCCGAGAAGGTCCGCGAATTTCTCTCGTCCCAGGGGTCCGAGGCCGAGCAGGCTGGGCTGCGTGTCGGCGTCCGCGGTGGCGGCTGCTCCGGCTTCCAGTATGCCCTCGCCTTCGACCAGCAGCGCGACGAGGACGCCGTCTTCGAGGACAAGGGCATCCGCCTGCTCGTCGACTCGCCGAGCCTGCCGTACGTCAGCGGCTCGACGATCGACTACGTCGACGACCTGCAGGGCGCTGGCTTCAAGGTCGAGAACCCCAACGTGACGGCCGCCTGCGGCTGTGGCTCCTCCTTCCGTGTCGCGGACGAGGAAGCCGTCTCCGCGGTCTAGCCGCTCCCGGCACGCTCCCACCGCGGCGCCGGCCGGCGCCGGTCAGGTGAAAGTCCTGGGAAACGCGGGGAAAATGCGCCGGCGTCCACGCTAGGATGGCATGTGATGCGCGTAGCTCTGGTATCGCCGTACTCGTGGACGTATCCCGGCGGTGTCACCCGTCACATCGAAGCACTTGCGGAGCAGTTCCTGGCCGGGGGGCACGACGTGCACGTGTTGGCGCCCTGGGATCCGGACGACCGCCGCGCCTCGGTCCTGCACCGCGGCGCCGCTCCGCAACCCCGCACGGCGCCTGACTACCTGATCCCGCTCGGTCGCACGATGGGCTTCCCGATGAACGGGGCGAGCTCGAACCTGTCGATCAACGCGCACGCGATCAGCAGACTGCGCACCGAGCTGCGCTCGGGCCACTACGACGTGATCCACGTGCACGAGCCGCCGGCGCCGCTGCTCGGCTGGGACGCGACGGTCTCCGCGACCGCCCCGCTCGTCGGCACGTTCCACGCCTACTCGACGAGCAAGATCCCGAACAACATGGCGAACGTCTTCGGCGCGCGCCGCGTGTTCAACCACCTGCACGTGCGGATCGCCGTCTCCGAGGCGGCGGCCTGGACCGCCCGGCGCTTCTTCGGCGGCCGCTACCGGATCATCCCGAACGGGGTCGCGATCCCCGAGACGAGCGGCGATCCGCGCGCGCCCGCCGACCACCTGCGGATCGTCTTCGTCGGCCAGGCGGTCGAGCGCAAGGCGCTGCCGATCCTGCTGCGGGCGTTCGAGGCGCTGCGCGAGCACATCCCCGTGCGACTCACGATCGTCGGCGCGAACCGCGACGAGGTCGCGCCGCTGCTGCTCGA
>JAATFK010000499.1 GCA_015655225.1 Solirubrobacterales bacterium
CATCGAGGTCACGACCGGCCCGCTCGGCCAGGGGATCGGCAACGCCGTCGGGCTGGCGCTCGCGGAGCGCTACCTGTCGGAGCGCTACAACCGCCCCGCCGGCCACGAGCCGGTCGACCACCACACCTACGCGATCTGCTCCGACGGCGATCTGATGGAGGGCATCTCGCAGGAGGCGGCGGGGATCGCCGGCCAGTTCGGCCTCGGCAAGCTCGTCCTCTGCTACGACGACAACCGCATCACGATCGACGGCACGACCGAGATCTCGTTCAACGGCGAGGACCACCTGAAGCGCTTCCAGGCGCTCGGCTGGCACACCCTCTCGGTCGACGACTCGGAGGACCTGGAGGAGATCGAGGCGGCGCTCACCGCCGGTCGCGAGGAGCTCGACCGCCCGACCTTCATCAAGGTCCGCTCGCACATCGCCTACCCGGCCCCGCACGCCGTCGACACCGCCAGAAGCCACGGCTCGGCGCTCGGCGAGGACGAGGTCCGGGCGACGAAGGAGGTGATGGGCTTCGATCCCGACGCGCACTTCGTCGTCAGCGAGGAGGTCTATCGCCACATGGACCTGCGCGAGAGAGGCGCCGAGCTGCAACAGGCCTGGCAGGGCACGTTCGACGCCTGGGGCGGCGAGCACCCCGACCTCAAGGCCGAGTGGGAGCGCGCCTGGAAGGGCGAGCTGGAGGACGGCTGGCGCGACGCGCTGCCGACCTTCGAGGCGGGCGAGTCACTCGCCTCGCGCGCGGCCGGCAACAGAGTCATGCAGGCGTTCGCCTCGTTCGCGCCGACGATGATCGGCGGCGCCGCCGACCTCGTCGAGTCGACCCGCACGGTCTTCGAGGGCGCCGGCCAGTTCTCCCGCGTCCACGCCGGCCGCAACGTCCCGTTCGGGATCCGCGAGCACGGCATGGGCGCGATCGTCAACGGCGCCGCCGCCCACGGCGGGATCGTCAGCCCCTACGGCTCGACCTTCTTCATCTTCTCCGACTACATGCGCGGGAGCATCCGCCTCTCGGCGCTCTCGAAGCTGCCGGTCGTGTGGGTCTTCACGCACGACTCGGTCGGCCTCGGCGAGGACGGCCCGACGCACCAGCCGGTCGAGCACTTCGCGGCGCTGCGCGCGATCCCCGACCTGTGGGTGATCCGTCCCGGCGACGCGAACGAGACGTCGGTCGCCTGGCGCGTCGCGCTGGAGCGCCAGGACGGCCCGGTCGCCCTCGCGCTCTCGCGCCAGGGGATCGAGACGCTCGACCGCAGCGAGGTCGCCTCCGCCGACGGGCTCGAGCAGGGCGCCTACGTGCTGTGGGACTCGGGCGAGGGCACGCCCGACCTGATCCTGATCGCGACCGGCGCCGAGGTGCCGCTGACGCTGGAGGCGGGCAGAAGCATCGCCGCCGACGGCACCGCCGTGCGGGTCGTCTCGATGCCCTGCTGGGAGCTGTTCGAGGCGCAGAGCGAGGAGTACCGCGAGTCGGTGCTGCCCCGCGAGGTCGGCGCCCGGCTGTCGGTCGAGCCGGGCGTGACGCTCGGCTGGTCGAAGTGGGTCGGGGACCGCGGCGAGGCGCTCGGCGTCGACCGCTTCGGTGCCTCCGCCCCGGGCACGAAGGTGCTCGAGGAGTTCGGCTTCACGCCCGAGAACATCGCCGCGCACGCCACCGCCCTGCTCCAGCGCACGGCCTGAGCACGAAAGGACTGAGCACATGACCACTCCGCTGCACCGCCTCTCCCTGCTCGGCCAGAGCGTCTGGATCGACAACCTCTCGCGCACCTCGATCCACGGCGGCCACCTCGCGAGCCTGATCGACGACCACTCGGTGGTCGGCGCGACCTCGAACCCGTCGATCTTCCAGAAGGCGTTCGCCGAGGGCGACGCCTACGACGAGCAGCTGCGCGAGCTGGACGACGAGAGCGACGAGAAGGAGGTCTTCTGGGCGCTCGCGACGCGCGACGTGCAGGACGCCTGCGACCTCTTCCGCCCCGTCTGGGACGGCGGCTCCGGCCGCGACGGCTACGTCTCGCTCGAAGTCGACCCGGGGCTCGCCTACGACACGCTCGCGACCGTCTCGGAGGCCCGCAAGATCCACGACGCGGTCGACCGGCCGAACCTGATGGTGAAGATCCCGGCGACGAAGCCGGGGCTCGCCGCGATCGAGGACTCGATCGCCAGAGGGATCTCGATCAACGTCACGCTGATCTTCTCGCTGACGCGCTATGAGGAGGTCGTCGAGTCCTACCTGCGCGGGCTCGAGCGGCTCGTCGCCGGTGGCGGGGACCCGTCGACGCTCGCCTCGGTCGCGAGCTTCTTCGTCTCCCGCATCGACACCGAGGGGGACCGCCGGCTCGACGAGCTGGGCGGCCACGACCGGCTGAAGGGCAAGCTGGCGATCGCGAACGCGCGACTCGCCTACCAGCACTACAGACAGGCCTTCTCGGGAGAGCGCTGGGAGTACCTGACGAACAAGGGCGCGACGCCGCAGCGCGTGCTGTGGGCCTCGACCTCGGTCAAGAACCCGGACTACCGCGACACGCTCTACGTCGAGGAGCTGATCGGTCCCGACACCGTGAACACGATGCCGGAGGAGACGATCGAGGCCTTCGAGGACCACGGCGTGCCGTCGCCGCGGCTCGAGCTCGAGCTCGACGGCGCGCGGCGCGTGCTGCACGAGCTGGAGGCGGCGGGGATCGACTACGACGACCTCACCGACACGCTCGAGCGCGAGGGCGTGGAGAAGTTCGCGACCGCGTTCGACGAGCTGCTGGAAGGGCTGCGCGAGAAGCGCGGCGCCACCGCTGGCGCCTGAGCGTCCAGGATCGTCCAATCGCCGCGATCGTCCGTTCCACGGGCGATCTCGGCGATCAGGGCGGTCTGGGGACTACATTCGCGGGAGCCGGGGTACGACATCAGCACCATGGCACCGGCACTCACCGCAGCGCCTCGGCGCGCTTCCTCCAGCTCCAGCATCGTGACGCCGTCGCGCAAGGGCGGCGCCTCGCTCCACACCCGCATGCTCGCCGTGCGCGCCCGCAAGGGCGACACGCAGGCGCGCGAGGCGCTGATCGCCGAGCACCTTCCGCTCGCGCGGGCGCTGGCGCGTCGCTATCGCCGTGGCGCGGAGAGCCTCGACGACCTGATCCAGGTCGCGTCGGTCGGGCTGATCAAGGCGGTCGACCGCTTCGACCCCGATCGCGGCCACAGCTTCTCGACGTTCGCGCAGCCGACGATCGTCGGCGAGCTGCTGCGTCACTTCCGCGACACCGGCTGGGGCGTCCACGTCGCCCGCGGCACGCAGGAGCTGGCGCTGAAGGTGCGCTCCGCCGCCGAGGCGATCGAGACCGAGACCGGCATCTCCCCCACGCCGCGTCAGCTGGCGGAGCGGGTCGGCGCCGACCTGGAGGCCGTCGTCGAGGCGCTCGGCGCGCTGCAGAACCGCGCCGCGCTCTCGCTCGCGACCCCCGCCGGCCACGACGACGACGGCGACGCCACGCTCGCCGACACGCTCGGCGACGAGGAGGCCGGCTACGACCAGGCCGAGGCCCGCGCGATGCTCGGGCCTGCGCTGCGCTGCCTGCCGGCCCGCGAGCAGCGGATCCTCCGGATGCGCTTCGTCGACGACCTAACGCAGAGTGAGATCGCGACCGAGATCGGCGTCTCGCAGATGCAGATCTCGCGCCTGCTGCGCCAGTCGCTCGACAAGCTCGGCGACCTGACGCGCAACGGCGCCGCGAGCTAGCCGGCGACCGAGGCCTCGTCGCCGGCGCCCGCGCGCCGGCGCCGCGTCGCCTTCGCGTCGTAGAGGCGGCTGTCGGCGCGCGCGAGGGTCGTCTCCAGCGACTCGCCCCGCTCCCACGTCGCGATCCCGATCGACCAGCCGCTCGGGTGCGTCTCGCGCAGCCGCGCGACGACGTGCTCGGCGTCGGCCGCGGCCGTCGCCGGGAGCATCAGGACGAACTCGTCGCCGCCGTAGCGGACGAGCACGTCGCCCGGGCGCAGCGTCGCCTGCCAGACGCGCGCCAGCTCCGCCAGCAGCAGGTCGCCGGCGGCGTGCCCCTGGAGGTCGTTGACGACCTTGAAGTCGTCGAGGTCGATCACGCCGACCGTCAGCGGGTTGCCGGTGCGCGCGGCGATCGCGAGCTCGCGCGGCGTCGCTCTCTCCAGTCCGCTGCGGTTCAGCAGGCCAGTCAGGTGGTCGGTGTCGGCCTGCGTGCGCAGCCGCTCGCTCAGGGTGCCGAGGACGATCGCGGCGGTCCAGACGGTGATCGAGATGACGACCCACTCGACGAAGGTGCCGTGGATGTGGGCGATCAGCACGCCGGTGCCGAAGCCGACGGTGATCAGCGCCGCGTGCAGCCGGATCGCGCGGGCGGTGAAGAAGACCGCCGCGTAGACGGCGATCCACTGGAAGACGAAGGCGACCATCATCATGCCGCCGTTCGTCGCGCACTGGCTGATCAGCACGCTGACGGAGATCGTCACGATCGCGAGCACGACGTGCAGCGACCAGCGCGGCAGCCGGCTGCCGCCCGTCACGAGGATCAGCGCGAGGGCCAGGCCGAGCCCGCCGAGCACGCGGTCGAGCTGGACCGGGGACTGCGCGTCGAGCGGGAAGAACGACCCCAGCCACGCCGAGAGCCCGCCGATCAGGCACATCAGCATCAGCGCGGAGACCTCCGGCGGCATGCCCATGCGACGCATGCGCAGCTGCAGACGCAGCGAGCGCACCACGGTGCGCCAGGGGTTGCGGGCGCGACGATCAGCCATTCAGGTTCGATTCGACCGCCCGCCCGCCGCGCTTGAGACGTGCAGGCTTGTGGACGGTCGGATCATGCCACGTCAGGGTGGGCTGCCTGGAGAGCGGGACGAAAACACGGTCATCAGGTCGGCGCGCTGACGTGCCAGCTTGAGCCTGCCGGCTCGCGCGCTGACACCGCTTCGATGTGCCGACTTCCTGTTCATCGTGGTCGGATGCCACGCGCGGTGGGTAGGGCGCACGATGAGGTGGTGGCGGATGCCCGAGTGGACCCTTGAGCTGCATCTGTCGGCGGTACCCGAGAGCGTGCCGGCGGTGCGTCAGGTGGCGGTCGACTTCGCGCGCCGGCTGACGTCGCGGCGCGGACTCGACGACGTCGCGCTGGCGATCACCGAGGCGGCCTCGAACGTCGTGCGCCACGCCTACCGAGACGCCGAGCGGCCCGGCTCCCTGATGCTGATGGCGGAGGTCGGCGACGCCGAGTTCTCGTTCCTCGTCTGCGACGAAGGGCCGGGGCCGAGCGGCGACAGCGCGAACGGCGACGGCGAGCGCTTCGGGATGCGGCTGATCGCCGCGACGACGAGCGCGGTCGAGCGCTTCGACGAGGACCTGCACTGCCTCGCGCTGACGTTCCCGCGCGAGGACCCCTGAACGGCAGAGGCCGGCGGCCGCCTCGGGGGCGGCCGCCGGCCTCGTGGAGCGGTGGGAGCTAGGCGGCGAGCGCCGGGATCCGCACCGTCGCCGGCTCGATCGTCAGCTCGATCGCGCTGTCGTCGCCGGTCGACCGCGCGGTCACGCGATCGCCCTCCGACAGCCGGCCGTCGACGATCGCCCGGGTCAGCTCCTTCTCCAGCGTGCGGCGGATGTGACGCTGCAGCGGGCGGGCGCCATAGGCCTCGTCGAAGCCCTCGCGCGCCAGGCGTGCGACCAGCTCCGGTCCGACCTCCAGCTCGATCCCGCGCTCCTCCGAGAGCCGGTCCGCGACCCGTCCGACGATCAGGCCGGCGATCCGCTCGACCTGCTCGGGGGTGAGCGCGTCGAACACGACCAGCTCGTCGATGCGGTTGACGAACTCCGGCAGGAAGGCGCGCTTCGCGGCCGCGATCATCCGCTCGCCGGCGTCGTCGTCGGCACCGGAGGCGCCGGTGAACCCGATCGACTGCTTCTTCGCCTGCCCGGCGCCGAGGTTCGACGTCATCACCAGCACCGTGTTGGCGAAGTCGATCGTGCGGCCCTCGCCGTCGGTCAGCCGTCCGTCGTCCATCACCTGGAGCAGGATGTTCCAGACCTCGGGGTGGGCCTTCTCGATCTCGTCGAGCAGGATCACCGAGTACGGACGGCGTCGCACCGGCTCGGTCAGCTGGCCGCCGTCGCCGTACCCGACGTAGCCGGGGGGCGAGCCGATCAGCCGCGCGACCGTGTGCGGCTCGCGATACTCGGACATGTCGATCCGCACGAGCGCCTTGTCGGTCCCGAACAGCTGCTCCGACAGCGCCTTCACGAGCTCGGTCTTGCCGACGCCGGTGGGGCCGAGGAACAGGAAGGTGCCGAGCGGGCGGTCGCCCTCCGACAGCCCGACGCGCGAGCGACGGATGGTGTCGGCGACGATCTCGACGGCGTCGTCCTGACCGATCACGCGGGTGTGCAGGTCGGCCTCCAGTGCCTGGAGCCGCTGCAGGTCCGCCTCGACCAGCTCGCCGACGGGGATCCCGGTCTTCGCCGCGATCACCGCGGCGATCTCGGTCTCGCCGACCGACTGCTCGCCGTCGCCGCCCTCGGGGGCGTGCGCCGCGACCTGCTCCTGCAGGCGCGCGATCCGCGCCTTCAGCTCACCCGCGTCCTCGTAGGCCTCGGCATCGACGGCGGCCTGCTTCTCCGCCTCCAGGTGCTTCAGCTCGGCACGCAGCTTCGCCAGCTCGGGACGCTCGCCGTGCAGCTTCACACGCGCGGCGGCCTGGTCGACGAGGTCGATCGCCTTGTCCGGCAGGTGGTACTCGGTCACGTAGCGGTCCGACAGCCGGGCCGCCGCCTCGAGCGCCTCGTCCTCGATGCGGACGTGGTGGTGCTCCTCGTAGGCGCCGCGCAGGCCGCGCAGGATCGCGACGGTCTCCTCGACCGACGGCTCCTCGACCATCACGGGCGAGAAGCGCCGCGCGAGCGCGCCGTCCTTCTCGATCTTGCGGTACTCGGACAGGGTGGTCGCGCCGACCATCCGCAGATCGCCACGAGCCAGCAGCGGCTTCAGCAGGTTGACGGCGTCCATCGCGCCCTCCGCTCCGCCGGCGCCGACGATCGTGTGCAGCTCGTCGACGAACAGCAGGATGCTGCCCTCGGCGGAGGTGACCTCCGCGAGCGCGGCCTTCAGGCGCTGCTCGAACTGGCCGCGGAACTGGCTGCCCGCGACCATCGAGCCGAGGTCCAGCGAGACGACGCGGTTGCCGCGCAGCGACTCGGGCACGTCGCCGTGCGCGATGCGCAGCGCGAGGCCCTCGACGATCGCGGTCTTGCCGACGCCCGCCTCGCCGATCAGGACGGCGTTGTTCTTGCGGCGGCGCGCCAGGATCTCGACGGTCTGCTCGATCTCCTCGTCACGGCCG
>JAATFK010000259.1 GCA_015655225.1 Solirubrobacterales bacterium
CCAACATCGCGCCGGGCGAGCGTCCCGCGACGGTCGAGGAAGTGCTCAACAAGGGCGACGAGATCGCCGTCCGCGTGGTCGAGGTCGACCGCGAGCGCGGCCGCATCGGCCTGCGCCTGTCGACCGACCCCGAGGTCGCCGGCAGAACCAAGGAGGAGCTGGCGAGCGTCAGTGGCGGCGGCGGCGGCGGCGGCGGCGAGCGCGGCCCGCCTCCCCCGCGTCGCGAGGGCGGCGACCGCGGCCCGCGCGGCAACGGCCGCAACGGCGGCGATCGCGGCGGCAACGGCGGCGGCGACCGCGCGCGGCGCAGCCGCGACCGCGACCCCGAGCGCGGCTAAGGGCTTCGCCCCGCTCGTGAGCGATCACCGGATCACGGAGCTGGACTCGGGCGTGCGGATCGTGACGGAGGCGATGCCCTCCGTCCGGTCCGTCTCGCTCGGCTACTGGATCGGCACCGGCTCGCGCGGGGAGGACTCCGCGCAGGCCGGGCTGTCGCACCTGATCGAGCACCTGCTGTTCAAGGGCTCCTCCAGATACGCGTCGTTGGAGATCGACCAGATCT
Source organism: Solirubrobacterales bacterium (assembly GCA_015655225.1). Classification (GTDB taxonomy): domain Bacteria; phylum Actinomycetota; class Thermoleophilia; order Solirubrobacterales; family Solirubrobacteraceae; genus Conexibacter. The sequence goes on from JAATFK010000259.1 coordinate 563, forward strand.
TCGACGGGATGGGCGCCGAGCTGAACGCCGGCACCGGCAAGGAGACGACGTCCGTCTACGCCCGCGTGATCGACGAGCACGTCGACCTCGCGTTCGACGTGATGAGCGACATGGTCTGGAAGCCGACGTTCGCGGACGTCGACTCCGAGCGCGAGGTGATCCTCGAAGAGATCGCGATGTACGAGGACGACCCGCAGGACAGAGTCTTCGACGTGCTCGGCGAGGCCGTGTTCGGGAACCATCCGCTCGGCCGCTCGATCATCGGGACGGCCGACGTGGTGGCAAAGACGCCGGTCGACCAGATCGCGAGCTTCCACGGCGAGCGCTACGTCCCCGGCAACATCGTGATTGCGGCCGCCGGTGCGGTCGACCACGACGCGCTCGTCGCGATGGCGGCGGCGCACGCGCCGTCGGCGGGCGCGAGCGCGCCGTCGCCGGACCCGGCGCCGCAGGCGCTCGTCCCGCGCGTGCGGTTCGAGCGCAGAGACACCGAGCAGTACCACGTGACGCTCGGCGGTCCCGGCCTCGCGCGCTACGACGAGCGCCGCTACGCGCTGCGGGTGCTCGACACGATCTTCGGCGGGACCTCGTCCTCGCGCCTCTTCCAGGAGGTGCGGGAGAAGCGCGGGCTCGCCTACTCGGTCTACTCGTTCACCGGCCAGTACGCCGACACCGGCCAGGTCGGCCTCTACGTCGGGACGCGCGCCGACAACCTCGCCGCCGCCCTGGAGGTCGTCGCGACCGAGCTGGACCGGCTCGGCCGGGAGCCCGCGACGGCGGAGGAGCTGCTGCGGGCGAAGGAGAACCTGAAGGGCCGCGTCGTGCTGTCGCTGGAGTCGACGAGCGCGAGGATGAACCGGCTCGGCTCGGCGGTCCTGACCGGGACGCCGCTGCTGTCGGTCGACGAGGTGGTCGAGAAGATCGACGCCGTCTCGCTCGACGACCTCGCGGAGCTGGCGGGCGAGCTGTACGGCGCCACGCGGCTGTCGGTCGCCGGCATCGGGCCCGACGACACCGCCTTCCGGGGCGCGCTCGGCCCGCTGATCGCGGACGGCGTGGCCTCGGCGTGATCCGGGTCGCCGTCGCCGGCGCCGCCGGCCGCATGGGCGCGACCGTCTGCGAGGCGGTCGACGGCGCGCCCGACATGGAGTTGACCGGCCGCGCGGACCCGGCGCTCGGTGTTGCGCTCGCCGACGTGCTCGGCGATGCCGACGTCGTCGTCGACTTCACCCGCCCCGACACCGCGCTGGCGAACGCGCTGGAGTGCGTGGCCGCTGGCGTCCACGTCGTGATCGGGACGACCGGCTTCGACATCGAGCCGCTGCGTCACGTCACGGGCGCGAACGTGTTCTTCGCGCCGAACTTCGCGATCGGCGCGGTGCTGATGATGAGATTCGCGGCCGAGGCCGCGCGCTTCATGCCGAAGGCCGAGATCATCGAGCTGCACCACGACAGAAAGCTCGACGCGCCGAGCGGCACCGCCGCGCGGACCGCTGAGCTGATGGCCGAGGCGAGCGGCGGTCCGCTGCCGCCGATCCACTCGGTGCGGCTGCCGGGGATCGTCGCCAACCAGGAGGTCATCCTGGGCGACGTGGGGCAGACGCTGACGCTGCGCCACGACTCGATCGACCGCGTCGCGTTCATGCCCGGCGTGCTGCTCGCGGTGCGCAGAGTCGGCGGGCTGTCCGAGTCCCCCGTGGTGGGGCTCGAGCACCTCTTGTAGGGCCGTCTCGTGTTGGTGGCCGTCACCGACCACGCGGCGGAGCGGTTCCGCCAGCGGGTCGCCTCGCGCACGGGCGCGCTCGACCCGCGCGCCGAGATCGTCGGGCGCGTCGCGCGCGCCTGGGAGGCGGGCCGCTGGAGCGAGGAGCCGCCGCCGGGTATCGGATCCCGCCCGCCCTCGCGTGGTTCGGTCTACGTGCGGGACCTCGTCGACCGCGACCTGCTGTTCGTCTGCCGCCGCGACCGCGACCGCGACGGCGGCGAGCTGGTCGTGATCTCGATGTGGGAAGAGGGACGCGTGGGGACGCCGCGCGTGCCGCGCCGTTACACGGATGCGCTGCGGGAGCCGTCGTCGCGCGGCGGCTCGGGCGGCCGGCGCGGCGCGTAGCGCGCGCCGAGTCCCGAGCAGAGGGTGACGAGGGCGGCCAGCTGCTGTTGGAGGGCCGCGAGGTGGGGGTCGGCGGTGGCGCCGGGCGGGTCGGCCGGCCGCTCGCCGTCACCGCGCCCCGCCAGCCCGCGTCGCGCCGCGCCGGTCGCCTGGCGCAGCCGGCCGAGCGCTCGGCGGTCGAGGCCGGCGGCCTCGGGGGCGGCTGCGACGACGGCGCGCACGTGGGGGAGGATGCGCTCGAGCGCCTCGACCACGTCGGCGGGGTAGGGCGGCTCGTGGCCGTTGCGCAGGCGCACGGCGGCGCGATGCGAGCGCAGCGGGCCGTGCAGCTGCCGCAGCCGCTCGACCGTGCGCTCGAAGCGCCCGGCGGCCCGCGCGATCGCGCCGTCCGGCGCGTCGGGGTCGCCGAGCGTGGCGAGCAGGTCGCTGAGGGCGGCCAGCGACTCGCCGGTCCAGCGTCGCAGCACGTCGCTCGTGCGGACCGGCAGCAGCAGCCACGAGACCGCGACGCCGACCGCCGCGCCGACGCCGATCGCGAGCAGCCGCTCGCTCAGGACGCTCGCGCCGGCGGCCTCGCCGTAGTAGCCGTAGAGGAGCGAGAGGACGGCGGTGACGCTTCCCGCCCAGTAGGCGTAGCTCGCCGCGCGCAGCCAGGTCGCGACCGCCAGGACGGCGAAGATCACCGCGACCGACGCCGGGTCGCCGACCGGGAACAGCCCCGAGAGGAGCGTCGCGGCGATCGTGCCGACGGCGGCGCCGGCGATTCGCAGGCCGCTCTTGTGGGCGACCTCCTCACGGCCGCGGTTGCCGCTGCAGACGATGAAGGCGGTCAGCACGACCCAGCTCACGTGCGCAGGGAAGAGCCAGCGCCCGAGGGCAAAGGCGATCCCGAGCGCGACCGCCATCTGCAACGCCATCCGCGAGCTGGCGGGGAGCCGGCGGGGGGTGGTGGTGGCGGGGGCGGCGGCCGGGCGGGCCTGGGTGGCGCCGCCGGCCGGGCCGGCCGCGCTGGGCTGGCCGGCCGCGCCGCCCGCGCCGGCCCCGCCGCGCCCCGTCCCCAGCGCCACCGGCCGCTCCAGCAGCCGCAGCCGGATCGCCGCCAGCTGCGTCCCGTTCACCCACACGATCGCGATCAGCGCGACGAGCGCTCCGCCGAGCGCTCCCGCGCCGGCTGCCTGGTCGGGCGGGACCGGCGTCACCAGCAGCGCGATGAACGGCAGCGCCACCAACCCGCCGGCTCTCGCCACGCGCGGCCCGAAGCGCCGCACCCAGATCGAGCCGCTGACCGCGACGGCGAACAGCAGCTCGCCGACGTCCGGGTGGCGCACCATCACGCGGCCGACCTCCACCGAGACGGCCGCGATCAGCGGCAGCGCCACGAGCGCGACGAGTCGCCGGCGCCCGTCGCTGTCCCGCTGGGTGCGGCTCAGCGTCACCGGCAGCACGACCGCGACGACGAGCACGATCGCGATCCCCGTCACGTGCTCCAGCAGCAGCGCCGAGGCCCAGCTGCCGAGCACCGCGACCATCGCGACCGCCGCCGCGCGCAGCTCGCGCAGGTCGGGATCGAAGCGCGGCCACGGGCGCCGGGAGGTCGCGAGCGCGGTCATCGACCGCCGGAGTCTGCGGGCGGCGCGCCCCGTTGTCCAAGGCGGGCGTGCGCTGGTTCGATTCAATTCCTGCATGGATCCGCGCCTGCGCCACCTGCGCTCGTTCGTCGCCGTCGCCGAGGAGCTGCACTTCGGGCGCGCCGCGCAGCGGCTCGGGATCGCCCAGCCGGCGGTCAGCCGCCACATCCGCGCGCTCGAGGAGGAGCTCGGCGCGCCACTCCTGCTGCGCACGAGCCGGAGCGTCGCGCTGACCCCGGCCGGCCGCGCCGCCCTCGTCCACGCCCACGAGCTGCTGGGGGCGGGGGAGGAGCTGGGGCGCGCCGTCGCGCGGGCGGCGGCCGGCGCCGGCGGAAGCCTGACGGTCGGCTTCGCCGAGAGCACGATCGCCGGCTACATGGCGCCGCTCGTGGAGGCGCTGGCGGCGGCGCACCCCGCGGTCGAGCTTCACGCGATCCAGCAGCGCGTCTCGGAGGCGCTGCCGGCGCTGCGCCGGGGGACGCTCGACGCGATGGTCACGCGCGCGGCGGCCGACGCTCCCCCGTTCGGCGACGACGTGGTCGCCGAGCCGCTCGGCGACGAGGAGGTGCTGGTCGCGCTCCCGGCGCGCCACCGCCTCGCCGCCCGCGAGCGGCTCGCCGTCGAGGACCTGCGCGGGGAGCCGCTCGTGGTCCTGCGGCCGGTCGGGCGGGAGGCGCCGGACCGGCCGCCCG
>JAATFK010000211.1 GCA_015655225.1 Solirubrobacterales bacterium
GCTCCTCTCCGCAATGCGGGCAGTGGGGCTCGAAGCGGGCGGCGGTGAGGTCGGCGGCCGCGCGCGGGGGCGGCCGGACGTCGCCGTGCTCGGCGCAGACGTAGCGGCCCTCGCCGTAGACGACCATCGAGCTGGCGAGGACGAGGCGGCCTGCGAAGCGGCGGGCGGCGAGCGCGCGCAGCAGCACGGCCGTGCCGAGGTCGTTCGCGGAGACGTAGTCGGCGACGTCGTCGAAGTCGACGCCGAGCCCGACCTTCGCGGCCTGGTGGCAGACCGCGTCGACGCCGTCGAGCGCGGCGGCGAGCAGCGCCGGGTCGCGCACGTCGCCGACGACCAGCTCGGCGTCCGGGTTCAGGTCATCTGGCACGGCGGCGTGGACCGACGGATCGAGCGCGTCGAGGATCCGCACGCGATGGCCGGCGGCGATCAGCTCGTCGACGACGTGGGAGCCGACGAAGCCGGCGCCGCCGGTGACGAGCACGAGGCCGTCGCTCATCGCGCCGCGATCCGGATCGAGCGCTCGGTCGCATACGCGATCCGGCCGTCCGTCAGGCGCACGACGCCGATCGCGCAGTCGTCCGCGAGCGGGCCGCCGACGGCACGCGGGTGACCGGCGGCGTCGAGCACGTAGCGGTCGAGTCGGTGCGAGACGACGCCGCAGACGAGCAGCGTGTCGTTCGACAGCGCGGCAAGGCCCGACGGGGCGGTCTTCCGCACCAGCGGCGTCGTGTCGCTCGCGACCGCGTCGTCGGGACCGAGATCGCCGCGACCAAGGCGCTCCGGCCGCTTGCCGGGAGCGTTGTCGGCGACCCACAGCTGGCCGTTCGGGAGGACCGTGAAGGCGAACGGGTTGTTCCAGCCGGCCGAGAGCACGATCGGCCGCTGGGTCGCGGGTCCGGACGGGTCGAGTGCCAGCAGCTTGCCGTTCGGTGCCGAGGGAGCGGTCGTGAGCGGCGGCTCCTGCAGGTCGCCGATGCCGATCAGCAGGCGACCGTCGCGGGCGAAGGCGAGGTGGCCGCCGTCTGCGAGCGTCGCCGACGGAGGGCCGCGCCAGACGATGCGCGGGCCGGCGACCGACGTCGGCGTCACCTGCCCGACGACGATCCGGCGCCCGGCGCCGCGCTCGGTCCAGGCGGCGAAGACGTGGCCGCGGTGGTCGCGGGCGAGGCCGAGCAGGCCCCGCTGGCCGCCGGTCGACACGGCGACAGCGGTGAGCGGTCGCGACCGCAGCCGCCCGCGCGCGTCGACGAGGCGGATGCGGCCGGTCAGATGCTCGCCGTAGAGCAGGCAGCCGTCGGGCAGCGGCACGAGCGCGGCCGGGAAGGCCGCGTGGGCGAGCAGGCGGGTCACGGGCGCGCGGGTCACCGCGCCTCCGCAGCCGCCGGCGAGCAGGGCGGCGCCGGCGAGCGGAGCGGCGACAGTCCCGCAGCCGCGACCGCGGACGTGGCGCAGCGCGGGCCTCACCACGAGGTGCTGACGATCAGCTCGACCGCGAACGCGCACGCGACCTGCGCCGCCAGCCAGCCGCGGGGGGCGCCGAGTACGCGCGTCCCTCCGGCTTGCGCGTGCCGCGGTGCGCGCGTCGCGAGCGCCGCTGTCGCGACCAGCAGCCAGGGCGCGAACGGCAGCCAGATCCGCTCCGTCTCTCCCCGCGAGATGCCGCTCAGGTCCGAGAGGACGAGGGCCGCCAGCGCGCCGCCGGCGAGCAGCCAGAGGCGGCGGTCGCGCAGCCGCGCGAGCCCGGCGGCCGTCGCCGGCCCCAGCGCGAGCGCGAACGCAGCCGGCGAGATCAGGATGAACGCGAGGTACGGGCGGCTCGACTGCACGCCCGCAAGCGCGATCGTGCGCGTCGTGCGCAGTCCCGTGAGCCAGTCGAAGCCGAGGCCGCGCAGCGCCAGCAGCACGAGCAGGACGCCGCCCGCCGCCACCAGCGCGAGCCGGACGCGGCGCGTGAGCAGCAGCACGAGCAGGGCGACGGCGACCGCCGGCCCGAGGCCGTAGGAGAGCATCAGGCCGAGGCCGAGCAGGACGCCCCCGGCGAGCGCGAGGGCGTCGGCGCGCCGACCGTGGCGGCGCACGGCCGCGAGCACCAGCAGCGCGATGCCGCTCGCGCTGACGCCGAGGTAGAGCGCGTCGGCGCTCGTGCCGATCCAGAGCGCCGCCGGGGCGAGCGCGAGGAACGGTGCGGCGGCGCGCGCGACCGCCTCCCCGGCGAGCGCACGGACGGCGACAAGCGTCGTCACGAGCCCGACCGCGCCGCCGGCGATCACGAGCACCGCCTCCGGCCACGCGCCGCCGAGCCCGATCCGGTCGAGCAGCCACAGCAGCACGAGCATGCCGGGCGGGTGGCCCCGCACGTGCGTGGCGTAGTGCGGGCCGACGTGATGGGAGAGCTGGAAGGTGATGTGCGACAGCAGGTCCCCGGGCGAGCGCACGAGCGGGACGTCGACCAGGTAGTCGTACTGCGAGCGCAGCGGCCGCGTGATCGCCGACCAGCCGCGCGTCGCAGCGAGCAGCCAGGCCCAGGCGAACGCGGTCGCGCCGGTCGCGGCCAGCAGCGCATGCCAGCGCAGCCGCGCGGCGAGCGCGGGACCGGCCGCGACGGCCAGCCCGGCGAGCGCGAGCGCGGGCAGCACGTGCCAGTCGAGCGTCGGGTCGAAGCGCCCCGAGAGCGGCGGGGCATCGAGCAGCAACTGCCGCCGCGAGTCGATCGCGTGGGCGATCAGCCCGCCCGCCGCCACGAGGGCGACCCATGCGCCCGCGCCGACGAGCCCGGTGCCATGCTCTCCCAGCCGCTCGCCGATGCGGACCGCGCGGCGTCGCGGCGAGCGCGCAGGGAGCGTGGAGGCAGAGGACGGCACGGGTCCACCGTAGGCGCCTGCGGCACCACGATCCGGCTTGTTTCTCGTCTGTTCATGGTTCGTTCCCCGTCTCGTCAGAGGTCGCGCTTAGCGTGACCCACGTGCCCGAGGTGATCCTTCCGGTGCTGGACGAGGCCGAGGCGCTCCCGTGGGTGCTCGGTCGGATGCCGGCCGGCTACGTCCCGCTCGTCGTCGACAACGGCTCGCGCGACGGCTCGGCGGCGATCGCCGCCCGGCTCGGCGCGCGCGTCGTCCACGAGCCCCGCCGCGGCTTCGGCGCCGCCTGCCACGCGGGCCTGCTGGCGGCCCGCGACGACGTCGTCGCGCTGATGGACTGCGACGGCTCGCTCGACCCGCGCGAGCTGCCGCGGCTCGCGGCCCCGGTCCTGGACGGACGCGCGCGCCTGACGCTCGGCCGTCGGCTGCCCGAGGCGGGAGCGTGGCCGCTCCACGCGCGTCTCGCCAACCGCCTGCTCGCCCACGAGCTGGGACGCCGGACCGGCGTCGAGCTGCGCGACCTCGGCCCGATGCGGGTCGCCGGGCGCACAGACCTGCTGGCGCTCGAGCTGCTCGACCGCCGCTTCGGCTATCCGCTGGAGATGGTGCTGCGGGCCGCCCGCGCGCACTGGCCGATCGTCGAGCTGCCGGTCGCCTACCGCGCCCGCAGCGGCCGCTCGAAGGTGACCGGAACGGTCCGCGGCACCGCGCGCGCGGTGCGCGACATGGCGGGCGTGCTGGCGTGACGCGCTCCGACCCGGGCCTGATCGTGATTGCGAAGGCGCCGCGCGCGGGCCGCTCGAAGACGCGGCTGTGCCCGCCCTGCACGCCCGAGCAGGCGGCGCGCCTCGCCGCC
>JAATFK010000466.1 GCA_015655225.1 Solirubrobacterales bacterium
CGCCGCTCGCGACCGAGCTGCCGGAGACGGGCGCCGACACGTGGCTGACGCTGCTGGCCGGGCTCGGCCTGCTGCTGACCGGCACCGGCCTGCGGCTGCGGATCGCCGCGCCGGCGCGGTGAGCGCGCCGCGCCCGCCGCTGCCGACCGGCGTCCACCGGACCGCCGGACCGGACGCGACGGAGGCGCTCGCCGCCCGCCTGGCGGCCGCGCTCGTGCCGGGCGACGTGGTCCTGCTCGTGGGGGAGCTGGGCGCCGGCAAGACGACGTTCGTGCGCGGCGCGGCGCGCGCGCTCGGCGTGAGCGACCCGGTGACGAGCCTGACCTACACGATCGGCCGCCGCTACGAGGGACGCGTTTCCGTCTCGCATCTCGACCTCTACCGCCTCGGCGACCTCGCCGACGAGGACCCGGCGCTGCTGGCCGACTACGTCGGGCCCGACCGGATCGCCTTCGTCGAGTGGCCCGAAATGGGGGAGCCCGAGCTGGAGGGGCTGGGGAGGATCGCGGCGCGCGTGCGGCTCGCCCACGCGGGCGGCGACGAGCGCGAGATCGAGATCGCGTAGCGGCCGCGCGGCGCCTTCCCGCCCGCGTGCGCGACGATGGGGGGATGAGGATCCTCGCGTTCGACACCGCGACCGCCGCCACCGCCGTCGCGCTCGCGCTCGGGGACGGCACGGTCGCGACCGCGCGCCACGACCCCGAGCCGGGCGCGCGGCCCGGGCACGCGAGCCAGCTGCTGCCGCTCGTCGTCGGCCTGCTGGGGGAGGCGGGGATCGGCTTCGCGCAGCTCGACCGGATCGCGGTCGGCGTCGGGCCGGGCACGTTCACGGGGCTGCGGATCGGCGTCGCGACCGCCCGCGGGCTCTCGCAGGCGCAGGACCTGCCGCTCGTCCCGGTCTCGACGCTGCGGGCGCTCGCGCTCACCGCCGACGAGGCGCCCGCGGCCGCGACCGACCCGGAGGAGCCCGACGCGGTCACCCTCGCCGTCCTCGACGCCCGTCGCGGAGAGGCGTTCGCGGCCGCGTGGGCGCGCGGCGCCGCCGCCGATCCGGCGCTCGCGCCGCTGCTGGAGCCGGCCGCGCTGACCCCGGAGGCGCTGGAGGCAGCGGTCGCGGCGCTGCCCGCGAGCCCCTTGGCGATCGGGGACGGGGCGCTACGATTCGAGCAGCAACTGAGAGCAGTCGGGGCGCGGATCCCGGCGGACGACTCCCCACTGCACCGGGTCGACGCGGCCGCCCACTGTCGTCTCGCCGCCGTGCTGGAGCCGGTCGCACGCGACGCGGTGCTTCCGGCCTACCTGCGCCTGCCGGACGCCGAGCTGGCGCTCCGCAGGAGAGACGCCGAGCGCCCGTGAACAGCACGCCCATCGAGATCCGCCGCCTCACCTACTCCGACCTCCCGCACGTGATCGCGGTGGAGCGGCGCTCGTTCCCGACCCCGTGGTCGCTCGCGATGTTCGTGCTCGAGCTGTCGAAGCCGTCCGGCGTCTGCCTCGCGGCGCTGCGCGACGGCGAGCTGGTCGGCTACGTGATCTGCTCCCGCTACGACACCGTCTGGCACATCATGAACGTCTCGGTCGACCCGTCGGTGCGGCGGATGGGCGTCGCGACGGCGCTGATCGAGCGGCTGCTGGAGCGGGTCGACGACGGCCGCGCGCAGCTGACGCTGGAGGTGCGCCCGTCGAACCACGGCGCGATCGTCCTCTACGAGCGGTTCGGCTTCCGCAGCGCCGGCCGTCGTCCCCGCTACTACCAGGACAACGGCGAGGACGCGCTCGTGATGTGGCGCACGCCGGCGACGCTCGACGGGCGCATGGACGACATCCCGAACGTCAACCTCGCGTGATCCTCGCGCTGGAGACGAGCTGCGACGACACGTGCGCGGCGGTCGTCACGGCCGACGGCGTGATCCGCTCGAACGTGATCTCCTCCCAGGGCGTCCACGACCGCTACGGCGGCGTCGTCCCGGAGGTCGCCTCGCGCCACCACCTGGAGCTGACCGGCGCGGTCGTCGAGGACGCGCTCGCGCGCGCCGGGACGACGCTCGGCGAGGTCGACGCGATCGCCGTCACGCAGGGCCCCGGCCTCGTCGGCGCGCTGCTCGTCGGGGTCGCGACGGCGAAGGCGCTGGCGGCCGCGTACGCACTCCCGCTCGTGCCGGTCGACCACCTCCACGGCCACGTCGCCGCCTCGTTCCTCGCGCCCGACCCGCTCGAGCCTCCGTTCCTGATCCTGATCGCGAGCGGTGGCCACACGCTCCTGGCGCGCGTGAACGACCACGGCTGGAGCGAGGGCTCGATCGAGCTGCTCGGCCGCACGCTCGACGACGCCGCCGGCGAGGCGTTCGACAAGGGCGCCCGCCTGCTCGGCCTCGGCTACCCAGGCGGCGCCGCGCTGGAGCGGCTCGCGCGCGACGGCGACCCGCACGCGTTCGCGTTCCCCTCCGGCGCGAAGGTGCCGCGCCTCGACGTCTCCTTCTCGGGCCTCAAGACGGCGCTGCTCTACAAGGTGCGCGACCTGGGGGAGGAGGAGGCGGACCGCCGCCGTGCCGACCTCGCCGCCTCCTTCCAGCACGCGATCGTCGAGACGCTCGCGCGGCGCGTCGAGCAGGCGCTCGCGCGCGAGGGGGGCGGGAGCGGGAGCCGCTCGGAGCGGCTCTCGATCGGCGGCGGCGTCGCCGCGAACGGCCCGCTGCGGGAGCGGCTGGCGCAGCTCGTGCCGGACCTGCACGTTCCCGCGCGGGAGCTGTGCACCGACAACGCCGCGATGATCGCGAGCGCCGCCCGCTACGTCGCGCCGCTGCCGTTCCCGTCCTACCTCGGGCTCGACGCGTACGCGACGGGCGAGCGGGCGCTATGAGCACCGTCGTGCTCTACGGCCGGCCCGGCTGCCACCTCTGCGAGGACGCCCGCGACGTGCTCCTGCGCGTGCGCGAGGAGCACCCGTTCGAGCTGGTCGAGCGGGACATCGAGCAGGACGACGCGCTGCTGCTGGCCTACCTGGAGCGGATCCCGGTCGTCACGATCGACGGGGAGGAGGCGTTCGAGCTGTTCGTGCTGGAGGACGAGCTGCGCCGCCGCCTCGCGGGCGTGGCGAGCCCAGGTCATTGACCGGTCATCGACTAGAGTGGGCCGCGTGAGCTCCACCGTGGAAGACGACGTCGAGAGCGGCCTCGAGAAGCTGGGCGACAAGCTGTCGCTGGGCGTCGCGGCACGCCTCTCGCGGTACCTCCAGGTCCTCACGCAGGCGAGAAAGATGGGCAAGGAGACGATCTCCTCGCAGGAGCTCTCCGACTACACGCACGTGAACTCGACGCAGATCCGGCGCGACCTCTCGGGCTTCGGCAGATTCGGCAAGCGCGGCGTCGGCTACAACGTCGACTCGCTCGTCTCGCAGATCCGCAAGATCCTGCGCACGTCCGGCCAGCACAACATCGCCCTCTTCGGCGCCGGCCACCTCGGCCGGGCGATCGCCAGCTCCGACATCTTCGCCGACCACGGGTTCAGGGTCGTCGCGATCTTCGACAACGACGACGCCAAGGTCGGCGAGCTGATCGGGCAGTACCCGGTGAGGCACACGACCGACCTCAAGCAGGTCGTGGACGAGGAGGACATCGTCGTCGGCGTGCTCGCGGTCCCGACCGTGGCTGCCCAGCCGCTCGCCGACGCGCTCGTCGCGGCCGGGGTGAAGATCATCTTCAACTACTCGGAGGCGCTGCTGCAGGTGCCGCCCGAGGTGACGGTGCACACGTCGAGCCCCGCCGTCGATCTGCTCTACGCGCTGTACTTCTATCTGACCTGATTCCCCGGAGCCGCCGCGCCCGCGGCGCACCGCCTCCTTGAGCATCGATCTCGACACCGCGTACGCGTCCTTCGAGGACTCCACCGACTTCACCGTCGGGCTGGAGGAGGAGTTCGCCGTGCTCGACCCCGCGACGCTGTCGCTGACGCCCCGCTTCCCGGAGCTGAAGGTCGCCGGCCAGGCCGATCCGGTGCTGGCGGAGTCGATCGCGGGCGAGCTGATCGCCTCCGAGATCGAGATCACCTCCGGCCGTGGCGCCACGCTCGCGGCGGCGCTGAGCGCGCAGCGCGACCGTCGCCGGCGCCTCTTCGCGCTCGCCGCCGACCACGGCGTCGCGCTCGGCTCGACGGGGACGCATCCGTGGTCGGACTACCGCGAGCAGCCGATCATCGACACCGAGCACTACCACCGCGTCGAGGACGGCCTCAAGTACGTCGCGTGGCGCAACAACACGTTCTCGCTGCACGTCCACATGGGCGTGCGCGGCGCCGACCGCGCGGTCAAGGTCTGCGACCGCCTGCGCCCGGTGCTGCCGCTGCTGCTCGCGATCTCGGCCAACTCGCCGTACGTCGACGGCCGCGACTCGGGGCTGCACACGGTGCGGACGCAGACCTTCACGAAGAGCTTCCCGCGCTGCGGCATCCCGGACGCCTACGGCTCGTGGGACAGCTTCCGCGCGTACCTCGAGTTCCTGATCGGGACGCGCTCGATCGTCGAGTACACCCAGGTCTGGTGGTC
>JAATFK010000102.1 GCA_015655225.1 Solirubrobacterales bacterium
CCGCTGTCGCTCAACGCCCTGCGCCTGGCCTGCAACCAGTCGACCAACCGGGACCCGGTCGTCCAGTACGACGAGGCCGAGATCCGCGACGCGCTCCAGCACCTCTACCGCCGCGGCTGGACCCGCCTCGCGAGCGGCCACGGCAGCCGCGCCGCCAAGTACCGCCACCTGCTCGACGAGGCCCTCGGCCTCGCCCGCGACGAGATCGCCCTGCTCGCGGTCCTGATGCTGCGCGGCCCGCAGACGCCGGGCGAGCTGAGACAGCGTGCCGAGCGGCTCTCGAGCTTCCCCGACCTGGCGGCGGTGCAGGCGACCCTCGACCGCCTGATCGGCCGCGACCTGGTCGCGCGGCTCGCGCGGCGTCCGGGGCAGAAGGAGGAGCGCTACGCGCAGCTGCTCGGCGGCGGGGTCGCGGACGCGGTGGCCGGGGTGGCGCCAGCCCCGGTGGTCGCTGCGCCGGTGGCCGTCGCGCCCGTCGCCGCCCCGGCGGCGGCGCCGACCCCGGCCCTCGCGCCCGGCGCGCAGGCCGCCCCCCTCCCCCGTCCCGCTCTCGACGACGGCCGCCTGAGCCGCGTCGAGCGCCTCGTCGCGGAGCTGCGCGACGACGACCGCATCGGCCGCCTGGAGCGCGAGCTGCTGCAGCTCGCCGACGACGACCGCGTCGGCCGCCTGGAGCGCGAGGTCGCCGAGCTGCAGACCGAGCTGGCGGCCCTGCGCGAGGCGCTCGGGGAGTAGCCGAGCCCCCTCCGCTAGCCTGCGGCTGCGTGGAGGACGGCCCCGACACCCCACCGCCGCGCCGGCGCCCCCCGCCCGCGCCGCCCCGCCGGCGCCCGCCGCCGCCGAGCCGCCGGCGTCCGCCGCAGCGGGCGAGACCGGCGCCGCCCTCGGGCCGCCGGCGCGCGATCGCGGTCGCCGTCTTCGCCGCGATCGTGCTCGGGATCGCCGCCGTCGTCGTCTTCGGACTCGGCCTCGTCGGCGGCTCCAGCGACAGCGCCGGCAAGCACCTCGACGCCTTCGCCGCCGCCTGGACGAGAGGCGACGACGCGGTCGCCGCGCAGGAGACCGACGCGCCCAGCACCGCGCTCGCGGCGCTGAGAGCGAACCGCGCCGGCCTCGACGGAGCCACGGTGAAGGTCACCCCGCTCGCGGTCACGAGCAGCGGCGACGACGCGGCCGTCGCGAGCGCGCGGGTCGCCTGGCAGATCCCCCAGATCGGCCCCTGGAGCTACCGCGTGCGCATCAAGCTGCGGAAGGTCTCCGGCAGCGGCTGGCGGGTCGCCTGGGCGCCGACGGTCGTCCACCCGAAGCTGACCACCGGGACCCGCCTCGGCACGACCCGCACGCAGCAGCGGCGCGGCCGCCTGCTGGACCGCAACGGCACGCCGCTGGTCGAGTCCCGCCCGGTCGTGAACGTCGGCGTGATCGCCGGCAAGGTGAAGGATCCGACCGCGACGGCGGCGGCCGTCGCGCAGGTGACGAAGATCGATCCGAAGCCGTTCGCCCGCGCGATCAGCGGCGGCGGCAGACAGGAGTTCGTGACGGCGATCACGCTGCGGCCGGAGGACTACACGCCGATCGCGGACCAGCTGAGAGCGATCCCCGGCGTCCAGACGGTGAACACGACCGCGCAGCTCGCGCCGACGAGACCGTTCGGGCGCCAGCTGCTCGGTGGCGTCGGCGAGCTGTCGGCCCAGCAGCTGAAGCAGCTCGGCCCCGGCTACGCGATCGGCGACGTCGGCGGCCAGTGGGGCTTGGAGGCGGCGTTCGAGACGAGACTCGCCGGGACCCCGAACCGCGCGGTCGTGATCCGCAACGCCGCCGGCGCGCCGATCGAGCAGCTGCTGAGACATCCCGGCAGACGCTCGCAGGACGTCAGAACGCTGCTCGACGCGAGAACGCAGAGCGCCGCCGAGGCCGCGCTCGCGAACGTCGACGCGAAGGCGAAGGTCGGCCTCGTCGTCGTGAAGCCGTCGACCGGAGACGTCCTGGCGGTCGCGAACCGACCGGTCACCGACACGTTCGACCGCGCGCTCGCGGGCCAGTACCCGCCCGGCTCGACCTTCAAGGTCGTCTCCTCCGACGCGCTGCTGCAGGCCGGCAAGATCACGCCCGACTCGACCGTCGCGTGCCCGAACACGGTCGAGGTCGGCGGCCGCTCGTTCAAGAACTTCGAGGGTGAGGGCGGGACGACGGAGCCGTTCTCGACCGCCTTCGCGCAGTCGTGCAACACCGCCTTCGTCCCGCTCGCCGCGAGACTGAAGCCGGCCGCGCTGACGCAGGCCGGCAGACGCTTCGGCCTCGGCACCAGACTCGACCTGCCGGTCAGCGCCTACGGCGGCCAGGTGCCGCAGCCGACCGACCTCACCGCGCGCGCCGCCGCGATGATCGGGCAGGACCGGATCCTCGCCAGCCCGCTCGACATGGCGGGCGTCGCGGCGACGGTCGCGAACGGCAGCTGGCACGCGCCGCGGCTCGTCGCGAGCGAGCCGATCACGAAGGGCGCGCCGCTGCCGCCCGTCGTCCTCGACCAGCTGCGGACGCTGACGCGCGACGTGATCACGTCCGGGACGGGGACCGCGCTCGCCTCGACGCCCGGCGACGTCCACGGCAAGAGCGGGACGGCCGAGTACGGCACGGCGACCCCGCCGGCGACGCACGCCTGGTTCATCGCCTACCGCGGCGACGTCGCGATCGCCGTGATCGTCGAGCAGGGGAGCGCCGGTGGGACGGTCGCGGCGCCGCTCGTGGCGGCCTTCTTCAGCGCGCTGGACCAGGGGGTGGACGCGACGGCGGCGACCACGGACACGGGCGACGGGACGACCGCCGACGCGACGGCCCCGGGGACGACCACGACGACCGACACCACGACGACGCCCGACACGGCGACGACGCCCGACACGACGAGCACGACCCCGGGCGACTAGCCCGCAAGCGCCGACGGCAACGTGTCCGGCGCGCCGGCGGCCGGACCGCCC
>JAATFK010000222.1 GCA_015655225.1 Solirubrobacterales bacterium
CGGAGCGGTAAGCGGGCGACGCCCACCAGGAACTGCCCCTCATCACTTACCTGGGCCGGGATACCGACGAATAACGAGAGACGTTCGGGGCCTGCTCACTCCAAGCGGCCGACTTGCCGGGGACCTAGCCCCCCCGCGGGGGACTCGGTTTCTTTTTTCTCTCGGCGCCACGCGATCGCTGCGCTCTCAATTCAGCTTGCCCCGGCCAGCAGCTCCCCGTAGCCGACGCTCGGGTCCTCGCTCAGCGACGCCTTCGCCTCGGCGGTGTCGGCGTCGGCGAGCACTTCCAGCGCACCGGCCTCGATCCCGTCGAGCGCCTGACGGACCACGTCGGCGGGGTCGTTCTTGGGGATGTCCCAGCCCGCCATCATGTCGGTGTCGGTGGCGCTCAGCAGCAGGCCGGTGACGAGCGTCCCCTGCTCCGCCAGCTCGAGCCGGATGCCGTTCGTCAGGCTCCACGCGGCGGCCTTCGAGGCGGCGTAGGCGGTCGCCCCCGGGTACGAGAGCCACGACAGCCGCGAGAGGACGTTGACGATCGCGCCGCCGCCCCCGGCCGCGAGTGCCGGCGCGAAGGCGCGGACCATCGCGAGCGTCCCGTAGAAGTTGGTGTCCATCTCCAGCCGGATCTTGTCGAGGTCGCCGGTGACGAGGTTCTGGTAGGTCGAGGCGCCCGCGTTGTTGACGAGCAGGGTCACGTCGGAGGCGATCGCCGCCGCCGCGGCGATCGACGCCGGGTCGGTGACGTCGAGCCGCAGCGGCTCGACGCCGGGGAGGTCGATCGACTCGGGGTCGCGGGCGGTCGCGTAGACGTTGCTCGCGCCGCGTTCCAGGAGCTGCTGGGCGAAGTGACGGCCGATGCCGCGGTTGGCGCCGGTGACGAGTGCGGTGCTTCCTGAGATGTTCATGGAATGCACGATAGGAGCGATAGATGCGCCGGTCGATGCCCATCTGCGCCAGATCGATGTCCCGTTGCCTCACGCAGGTCGCGACGGCGATACAGTCGAAGACATGGACCTCCTCGCCGACGTGCTCGCCGTCTCCGCCGTTCGCGGCACCCTCGGGGCGCGCATCGACGCCGGCGCCGACTGGGGCTGGTGGGCGGCCGCCGCCCCCGGCGCCGCGTTCCACGCCGTCACGTCCGGCACCGCCTGGCTGGCGCGGCCCGGCCACGAGGCGCGCCAGCTGATGCCCGGCGACGTCGTCCTGCTGCCCGGCGGCGCCGAGCACGTCCTCGCGAGCGACCCGATCGCCCTCGCCCGCACCGGCGAGCACGCCTCCGACGGCTACGAGCTGGCCGACACCGGCGTCGTGAAGATGGGCTCCGGCCCGGTCCGCACGCGCGTCCTCTGCGCCCACTACGAGCACGATCCGGCCGTCAGCACCCAGGTCCTCACGCTCCTCCCCGAGCTGGTCCACGTCCGCGCCGAGTGCGGCGGCGACGGCCTCCAGGACACCATTCGCCTGCTCGCGCGCGAGCTGGCGCAGCCGCAGATCGCGACCGCGATCGTCCTCGACAGCCTCGTCGACATCCTGCTCGTGCAGCTGCTGCGCGCGTGGCTCGCGAGCGAGCCGGCCCAGCCCGAGGCGTCGTGGCTCGGCGTGCTCGGCGATCCGGTCGTCGGCGCGGCGGTCGCGAAGCTGCACGAGGATCCCGCCCGCCCCTGGACGACCGCGACGCTCGCCGACGAGATCGCGGTCTCGCGCGCGACCCTCTCGCGGCGCTTCCCGGCGGCGATCGGCAAGGCGCCCGGGGCGTACCTGACCGACTGGCGGATGGACCTCGCGGCGCGCCGCCTGCGCGACACCGACGAGACGCTAGAGGGGATCGCGCAGTCGGTCGGCTACACGTCGGTCCACGCGTTCAGCCGGGCGTTCGCCCGGGCGCGCGCGCAGCCGCCGGGGCGCTACCGGAGCACGGCGCGCGCCGCGTCTTCTCGTATGCTGGCCAGATGAGCAGCGGCTCGACGGAGAGATCGCCCGCGGAGCTGATCGACGTGCGGATCGCGGAGCTGGACGACTGGCGGGGCGAGACGCTCGCGCACGTCCGGGCGCTCGTCAGACAGGCCGACCCCGACGTGGTCGAGACGTGGAGATGGCGCGGCGTGCCGGGCGCACGGCGAGCGCAATGCTCAGCGATTAGCAAGCCTATCAAGGTGCTCGCGATCGTACTGGAGCAACGGCGCCAATCTGTCCCAGCCACCCACCC
>JAATFK010000017.1 GCA_015655225.1 Solirubrobacterales bacterium
ACCGATCGTCTTGCCCAGGACCGCCATCACCGCGGCGACCGGATACGGCCACAGCGAGCCATACTGCGCCGCGAAGTTCACCAGCGGCGAGCGGCCGTCGAGCACCGAGTAGGTCTCGTCGAGCGTGAACTGGATGTGGAACGCGGCGGCGTAGTTGGCCTGGCCGATCGTGTCCTCGAAGTTGACCGCGTGCAGGAGCCAGACGACGGTTGCGAGTACCGCGATCACAAACGCGCCGATCGAGACCCAGCGCTCGTGACGGTGCTCCCCGATCGACCAGTCGGCGAAGCGCGCGCGTACCGAGGCAGAGCGAGTCGCGAGCAGGACCGCACCCGTCGCGATCGCGCTGAGCACGAGCGTCTGGAGATTGAAGTAATGCTGGTGGAAGCTCCCACTGCCGTTGTAGACAGGCCCGTACGTGAAGCGCCACTGCGCGACCATGCAGACGACGACGAACGCGAGACCCGCCGCTTGAGCGCACACGACCGCTGCGTCGGCGGTGCGGCCGGACAGCCGCGGCGTGCGCCGGATCGCGATCACGAGGACGGCGCTGATGAAGAGGGGTGCGACAAGCGCGAGAAGGAAGCGCGCCTGCTCGGTCGGCTCGGGCAGCACCTCGCCATCGACGCTTGGCCAGAACGTGACCGAGTGGTGGGAGAGCAGCGCGCGTCCCAGCGGCGGTCCGAGGAGCCCGATGGCCGCCACGATCACGACCGCGCATGGCAGGGCGACCAGCCACGCGAGGCGGCCGACGTCGACCGTGGTGCCGCGCGCCGGCGCGCCAGGACGCGGCCGCGTCGCGGCAGTCGTGGGAGCCGGTCCACGCGTTGCCGCGCGCCGCCGATTAGCCGAGCGCGACGCCATCCTCGGACCTGTCTCGTTCGTGGGCACCGAGTCGCAACACAATCGCTCCGCTGAAGAACCGAGCGAGACGCGAGTGAAGAGACGATGCCATGCGAGTTCAGCTTCGCTTCTGGGTTGGGGTGATCTCGGCGTCGGCGCCGGCACGCGCCCGCAACCACGCCCCCGTCGCCCCGAGGCCGTCGACGAGCGACCGGCGCGCCGTCCAGCCAAGATCCCGCTCGGCATGGCTCGGATCGGCGACCCAGCATGGCGTGTCCCAGCTCCGTTCCGGGAACGCGCCCCACGTCGGTGCCTGCTCGACCCCGAAACGGTCGCGCGCGACCTCGACGAGCTGTCGCAGCGTCGTCTGGGTCCCGCTGCCGACGTTGTAGACGGCCCCCGCTCCCGGCCGGGCGCGCTCCGCGGCGCGGACGAACGCGTCGGCCACGTCGTCGACGTAGACGAAGTCGCGTGCGATCGAGGGGTCGGCGAGCGGCGGAAGCGTGCCGTCGAGCGCGGCGCGGACGAGCGTCGGGACCAGCCGCCGCTCGTCCTCCCACGGGCCGTAGGCGGAGTAGAGCCGCAGCACCGTCACGGCCGCGTCCCGCTCGCGCGCGGCCCAGCCGCAGGCGAGCGTCGCCGAGCACTTCGTCACCGCGTAGGCGCTGTTGGGCCGGGGCAGCTCTTCCTCGCCCGGCGCGTGGTCCATGTACCCGTACTCCGACGAGGAGCCGGCATGGACGGTCGCTGTCGCCCCGGCGCTGATCGCCGCCTCGACGACGTTGATCGTCCCGCTGACGTTCACGGCGACCATCCGCGCCAGCTGCCTCTGCCACGAGTACGCGCCGTGCGCGGCGAGCGAGAAGACCCACGACGGCCGGGCCGCGCGCATCGCCGCCTCGACCGCCACCGGGTCGGGGAGGTCGACCGGCACGATCGCGACGTCGCCGCGCAGTCCCGCGAGGCGCCAGAGGTCCGACGCGGGACGGACGAACGCTGTCACCGCGTGCCCGTCCGCGAGCAGGCGCCGCACGAGCGCGGCGCCCACGAAGCCGGCCGCGCCGGTTACGACGGCACGCTGCTCAGCCACCGGGCGCCGTCGAGGTAGTCGGCGTAGTCGAGCACGTCGAGGTACTGCCACGCGTGCTGACGGATCGCCTCCCGCTCCACCGCGGTCAGCTCCTCGGCCGTCGCGCGATTCGCCTCCGGCGTCGGCGTTCGGATCGTGCCCCACGGATAGACCTGTTCGAGCGGCGTCCCGTTCCAGCTCGGGCGCGCGAGCGCGTCCGACCGCTCGAGCCCGAGCTGCTCGCAGAGCGCGCCGAGCGTCTCGACCGGATCCGCCATAACGTCCTCCGTGCGGATCACGTGCATCCGCTCGGGGAAGCGCTCGCGGAACAGCAGCGCGAAGTGCTGGTTGAGCGTCCAGCCGAGCATGTATGCGTCGAGCGACAGCGGCACCGGCCGCTTTCTCGTGTCCGCGTACGCCGACCACGGGTTGCGCACGACGTGGAGGAAGTGCGCGTCCGGAAGGTCGGCAAGCACCTTGTCGGCGTCGACGACGGCGATCGGGCTGTGGCCGACGTAGAACAGCTCCCGGCCGCTGCGCCGGCAGTCTCTCCAAGCCTCGAACGTCGCCTCGAAGAACGCCATCACGTTCCCACCGCGCGAGCGTCCCTGACGCTCGACGATCCGCGTGAAGATCGCCATCCGCTCGTCGTCGTCGAGGTCGAACGGATGATCGCGGAACTTGCTCACCCGCGGGGTGCGCGCCCGGACCTTCCCCTCCTCGTCGATGATCGCGCGGTAGTCCTCGGCGGCCGTCGCGTGCAGCGCGAACGTCGGCCAGCGGTACTTGAGCGGGAACGTCGAGGCGAGCGCGTCGTTGACGAGCCGCGTCCCGATCTGCGACTCGAACGGATAGACG
>JAATFK010000526.1 GCA_015655225.1 Solirubrobacterales bacterium
CAGCAGCGCCTCGATCGCGTTCGTCAAGTCGAGCGACTCGGCGTCGAGGATCATCATCTCCTCCTCGATGCCGATCGTGTAGTTGGGACCGACGAATCGAGGCTCCACGAAGCGGGAAGCGTACCCGTCGACCAGGCGTCCGGCCATTAGACTGGGGCCGTCGCGCAGTGCACCACTTTCTCCCGACTATGAGGACGGTTCCATGGCCCTCGGCTACCACGGCAAGCTGTACATCCTGGCGTTCGACCACCGCGGGTCGTTCCAGAAGAGAATGTTCGGCATCGAGGGGGAGCCGACCGCCGAGGAGACCGCGACGATCACCGACGCGAAGCAGCTGATCTACGAGGGCATGGCGCTCGCGGTCGACCGCGGCGCGGAGGCCGGCGCGACCGGCGTCCTCGTCGACGAGCAGTTCGGCGGCAACGTCCCGACCGAGGCGCACGAGAAGCACCTGAAGCTCGCGATGCCGGTCGAGAAGAGCGGCCAGAACGAGTTCGACTTCCAGTACGGCGACGACTTCGGCGCCCACATCGAGCAGTTCGACCCCGACTTCAGCAAGGTCCTCGTCCGCTACAACCCGGACGGCGACCAGGAGATGAACGCCCGCCAGCTGGCGCGCCTCAAGACGCTCGCCGACTGGCTCCACGCGCACGACCGCAAGTTCCTCTTCGAGCTGCTGGTCCCGGCCGAGGACGACCAGCTCGCCTCCGTCGGCGGCGACGTCGACCGCTACGACGCGGAGCTGCGCCCGGAGCTGATGCGCCGCGCGATCGAGGAGCTGCAGAACGGTGGCGTCGAGGTCGACATCTGGAAGATCGAGGGCGTCGACGCCCGCGCCGACGCGGAGAAGCTGGCCAAGCAGACGCGCACCGGCCCCGGCCGCGAGGGCGTCACGAACGTGCTGCTCGGTCGTGGCGCGAGCGACGAGCAGGTCGACCGGTGGCTGCGCATCGCGGCCCCGGTCGAGGGCTTCATCGGGTTCGCAATCGGCCGCTCGATCTGGTGGGACGCGCTCAGAGGCTTCCTCGCCGGCGACCTCCCGCGCGAGGACGCGGCGAGACAGATCGCCGACAACTACCTCCGCTTCGTGCAGGTCTACGAGGAGCAGGAGCCCGCCTGATCCGCACGGCCTCGCGGCGCCTCTGCACCAATCCGCGCGCGGCGCGGAGCGCAGGCGCCGCGCGGCCGTAGCGTGCGGTTGGTGAGCTGGCCGCGCGCACTGCCCTGGATCGCCCTGCTGCTGCTCGCCGGGCTCGTGCTCGGCGACGTGCCGCTGCCGCGCTGGCTCGGCGGGAGCGGCGGCGCCTCGCCGCTGCGGCCCGGCGGCGTCGCGAGCGGCCGCGTCGAGCGCGTCGTCGACGGCGACACGCTCGTCGTCCGCCTCGGCGACCGCAGCGAGAAGGTCCGCTACATCGGCGTCGACACGCCCGAGACGGTCAAGCCGAACACGCCGGTGCAGTGCTTCGGCCCCGCCGCGCACGACCTCAACGCCCGCACGGTCGGCGGCGCCGGCAGCGCGCTGACGCTGCGCTTCGACCGCGAGCTGCGCGACCGCTACGGCCGCCTGCTGGCCTACGTCTATCGCGCACGCGACGGGCTGTTCGTCAACGCCCAGCTGGTGCGCGCGGGCGCCGCGAGAACGCTCGAGATCGCCCCCAACACCGGGCATGCCGCCGACCTGTTGGCGCTGCAACGCTCCGCGCGAGCCGCCCGCGCCGGCCTCTGGGGCGCCTGTGACGGGACATAAGAAGCGTCTGGGACGGTGCTAGGGTTCGCTGCCTATGCGGATGCGTCAGAGCCTCGCCCAGCTCGAGCAGGCCTTCTACGAGGAGACCGCGGCCGATCGCCATCGGCGCGAGCGGCTGCAGAGAACGGCCGCTCAGCGGTCGCGCAGACGGCACCTCGAGCAGGTCCACAGACGCGGCTCGGTGCGCTTCGTGCTGCTCGTGCTCTCGATCATCGCCACGGCCGTCATCGTGACGGTCGCGATGCTCGAGACGCTGCAAGCCGTCATGGGGTGACCGCGACGGGCGCGTGCCCGCCCGTCGCAGCTCAGCTCGCGTCGCTGCCGCCGAGCTCCCTCAGCGCGGCGTCGACTTCCTCCGCCGCTCCCTCGCCGGCAGCAAGGTTCTCCTGCTGGATCTCGAGGTAGACCTCTTTGCGGAACACGGGGATGTCCCGGGGCGCCTGGATCCCGATGCGCACCTTCTCGCCCATGATCGCCAACACCGAGACTTCGATGTCGTCGCCGATCATGATGCTCTGGTTCGACTTGCGCGTGAGCACCAACATTGCGCTTTCTTGCCTCCCTGCTGCCTGATGGCCGGACAAGCAACCGGGAGACGGCGCTGCTGGGACGAACCGGTCGCTCAAAAACCAAGCATAACGAGCGTTTGACTGGACTCCCGCATTTCCCCCTGCATTGACCGACGAAGGTCGGGAACGCGGTTTCCGCTAGTCTGCCCGCCCGATGGCACGCAGATCGCTTCGCCCACAGCTGAACCAGATCCGCACGTGGGTCCGACAGGGACGCACGGATGCATGGATCGCGCACCAGCTCGAAGTCACGACGCAGCAGATTGCTGCTTTCAAGCGTGAGAACGACCTGGTGCCCGGCGAGGCCGACACGGACCTCGCCGCACCCGGAGCCGACTACGACGACGAGATCGACCTGCGCGCCGAGGACGACGCGCAGATCGCCGCCGAGCTCGAGGCCGCCCAGGCGGCAAGAGCGAGAGCGGAGGCCGAGGCCGCAGAGGCCAGAGCCAGAGAGGACGCGGCCCGGGCAAGAGCCCGCAAGCGCTCCATCGCGGTCGACGACGACGAGGACGCGGAGGACGGCGACAAGCCGAGCCGCCGTCGTGGTCGTCGTGGTGGCCGCCGTCGCAAGGTCCGCACCGGGCCCCTCGAAGGGACGTTCGACCACGGCGACGAGGGGTACGGGCTCTGGCTCGACCCGGCCGTGCAGGACGATCCCGTCTATGCCGAGCACTGGGCGGGTCACCGCCCCGTCGAGATCACGATCGAGGAAGACCAGATCGTGATCCGTCGCGCCGGCAGCGACGACGAAGAGGAAGAGTAAGTCGCGGCAGCGGCGGTGCGGCGCTGTGAACGCGTCGCCCGCCGGTCTGCCCTACTCCCGCTCGTCCTCGTCGTCGGGGACGCGCCGCCGCCCGCCGGCGAAGTCGGTCGCCTCACGCACGTAGCGCACGAACGCCGCGTCCGCCGCCGTCTGGGCGTCCCAGGCGCGCGGATCGTCCGGCGAGGTCGCGATCGCGAGGTCGAGCGCCCAGTCGGTCCCGGCGCTGTAGAGCGCCGCCAGCTCGTCGGTCGTGAAGGCGCCGCCGAGGCGCCGGCGCAGCTCGTCGGCGATCCGGTCGACGACCCGCTCGAGCACCTGCTGGGTCCCGGGATCGGTCGCCCGCAGGCGGCGCTGCCCCTCTTCCCACAGCTGGATCGCGGTGTCGAAGTCCACCGCTCCAGGCTAGCGGGACGGCGCCCGTCTCAGTCGCCCGGCAGGTCCTGCACGGAGTACGGCTTCTCACCCGGGCGGACCATCCCCAGGCGCCGCGCCTCGGTCTCGACGGTCTGCGGCTGGTGGAGTGCCTGCGAGCGTCTCACGAGCGCCGCGTGCTGGCGCTCCAGCGACGTCAGCTGCTGGTGCTTCTCGTTCGAGACCTTCCAGGTCTTCAGGTAGGAGCGCGCCGGCCCGATGTAGAGGCCGACGACGCCGAGCAGGACGAGCAGCAGCGCGATCCGCCCGACGCGGTCCCAGCGGACCCGCAGCGCGGCGGCGCCGAGCGCGCTCGTGCGCGGGCGGGCGCCCGGAGCGCCGGGGGTGCGGGGCGCGCGGGGCGGGGCGGGGCGGTCGGGTCCCATCGCTCCTGCTTCGCCCGGCCCTCACCTTCTCCTCCCGCCTGGCCCCGTGCGCTGACGCGCGGGCGCGATCCTGCAGCCGCG
>JAATFK010000633.1 GCA_015655225.1 Solirubrobacterales bacterium
CGCCGTCGGCGATCGCATCGAACGCGGTCAGCACGGCCGCATCCTCGGCGCTCTCGACCGCGGTCGCCCCGGCCGGCGCGTGCTCCTGCTCGGGCGGCGCCTCGTCCAGCTCCGCGAGCGCCTCCGCCAGGCGCGCCTGGCGCGCCGGCTCGTCGCCGTCCCCGTAGCCGGGGAGCAGCGCCGCGACGGTCGCCTGCAACGGCCCGGCCGACTGGCGCACGTCGAGCGCCGCGAGGTGGAAGCCGAACGCGCGCACCTGCGCCAGCAGCCGCGCGGCGGCGCCCGCCGCGACGCGGCTGGAGCCGCACGAGTCGCGGATGATCTCGAGGTCGTCGGCCATCTGCGACGGGTGTGCGTAGGCGCCCTCGGCGCGCCGGCGGGTGCGGTCGAGCCGCGCGCCGACGAGCGACAGCTTGCGCCGGAACGGCTCGTGCGGGTTGCGCATGCCGGCGTTGACGTCGGGCAGCTCGGCCTCGTCGCGCGCGATCGACTCGGCCAGCGCGGGGGAGACGAAGAGGCGATCGTCGGCCTGCGAGAACTCCCTCGCGAGCGCCTCGACGCGACTGCGCAGGAGCCGCAGCGCGGCGTCGCGGTGCAGCGCCAGCGTGCGCGTGATCGAGGCCGCGCCGACCTCCGGGTTGCCGTCCATGTCGCCGCCCGCCCAGCTGCCGAAGCGGAGCGTCGGGGAGGCCGGCGGCCACTCCAGGCCGAAGCAGCGCGCCAGCTCGGAGGCGAGCTGCGGCACGGCGTCGAACAGGACCGACTCGAAGAAGAAGAGCGTCCGCCGCACCTCGTCCTCGACCAGCGGGCGCACGCGCCGCACCTCGTCGGTCTGCCACCAGATCGTCAGGACCTCGCGCAGCTGGTCCTCCAGCGCGCGCCGGCGGGTCGAGCCGAGCCGCGGGTCGTCGAGCCGGTCCATCAGCTGCCAGACGGCCTGCTGGTGGTCGAAGACGGACCTGCGCGTCGACTCGGTCGGGTGCGCCGTCATCACGAGCCGCACGTCGAGCCCCGCCATCGCCTCCGCGACACGCGAGCGCGGCACCTGCCCGATCGCGCCGGCGGCGGCCGCGAACGACTCACGCTGGGGGACGCTCGCGTCGGAGTCGTAGGCGCGCCGGCGGCGCAGGCGCTCCAGCTCCTCCGCGATGTTCGCGAGCTGCAGCTGCATCGAGCAGGCCCGCACGTACGGCTCCAGCTCGGCCGAGGGCAGCCTGCGCAGGAAGTCGATCAGCTGCGTGCCGGTGCGCTCGTCGCCGCCGCGCAGGGCGGTCGCGTTCTGCCGCAGCCAGAAGAGCCGCTCGCGGAACGTGCGGCCGCGCTGCTCCTCCAGCACGTCCGCGAGCAGGCGCTCGAGCAGCGCGGTGTCGCGGTCGAGCGGGGTCGGCTCGGGGGCTGGGAGGGGAGCGGGGGAGAGCGCCATCGTGGGACTCATTGTGGCGGCCGCACGGCTCGTTCACGAGCCCTCGTCGCGAAATCTTGACGGGAGCGCGAACGCCGCCGTTCGCTCGAATCCACCCCTGTGGACCGAAACGCTCAACAGCAGGGGATTCCTGCCGATGACAGTGGTCACGATCGACCGGCAGTTGGGGCGTCGGCGGTCACCAAGGGGAGTCAGCGAGGAGGAGCGGATGAAGGGCCTGCTTGGCGTTCGGTGGACGGTGGGGCTGAAGAACGGGCTCGCCTTCGGGGCGGTGGTCGCGTTCCTGGCCGGGATCGCGGCCGCGGCGATCGCGACGCTCGACGCGGTGCGCGGCGACCACGCGCGGCTCGTGCGCGCGGCCGAGCCGGGGCTCGGCGTCGCCGCGCGGGCGCGGGTGGCGCAGGCCGATCACGCCGCGCGCGCGTCGATCGCCTCCGGCCGGACGCTCGTGCTGGTGCTGGCGATCGTCGGGACGCTCGTGGCGATCGTCCTCGCGGTCGCGATCACGTGGGCGCTGCGCTTCCGCGTCCGCCGCGTGCTCGTGCGCCTGCACCACCTGCGCGACGACTGCGTCACCGACCTCAACGCGGGCCTCGCGGCGGTCGCGGCGGGGGAGCTGACGGTCGCGGTCGCGCCCTCGACGCGGCCGATCGAGCGGATCTCCAGCGACGAGATCGGCGAGATCGCCGTCGCCGTCAACGAGATCCTC
Source organism: Solirubrobacterales bacterium (assembly GCA_015655225.1). Lineage (GTDB taxonomy): Bacteria > Actinomycetota > Thermoleophilia > Solirubrobacterales > Solirubrobacteraceae > Conexibacter. Next base: position 2,133 of record JAATFK010000633.1, read on the forward strand.
GCGAAGACCGTCACCTCGATCGCCGAGTACGAGGCGATGCGGGAGGAGCTGCGCGCCGCGCTCGGGGACCACTCCAGCCTCGCGCCGCTGACCGAGCGGCTCGCGCTGCTGGAGGCCAACTGCCTGAGCCAGCTGGAGGACGGGCTCACCGCGATGGCCGGCGGCGACCTGACGCGCGAGGCGGTCGCCGCGACCACGCCGCTCGTCGCCGGCGCCGGGCTCGACCCCGGCCGCCTGGCGGAGATCTTCAACGCGATGCTGGCGCGCGCGCAGACGTCGGTCGACGCGTACGGCGCGATGCGCGCGAAGGTCGTCGCGATGCTGCACGAGATCGCCGAGAGCTCCTCCAGCGTGACCGCCGCCTCGCAGCAGGTCGCCACCTCCTCGGAGCAGACCGGCCGCGCGATCGGCGAGATCGCGACGACCTTCTCGCAGGTCGCGCAGGGCGCCGAGCGGCAGGTCCGCTCCGTCGCCGACGCCCGCCAGCTGACCGAGGAGGTGGCGAGCGCGTCCCGCGTCGGCTCCGAGGCGGCGCAGGGCACCGCCGACGCCGCGCGCCAGGCGCGCGAGGTCGCGGAGGAGGGCGCCGAGGCGGTCGCCCGCGCGACCGACGCGATCCGCGCGGTCCACGCCAACTCGGCCGAGGCGACGAGCGCGATCCGCGAGCTGGGCGCGAAGTCGGAGCGGATCGGCGGGATCGTCGGCACGATCACCGGCATCGCCGACCAGACGAACCTGCTGGCGCTGAACGCCGCGATCGAGGCGGCGCGCGCGGGGGAGGCGGGTCGCGGCTTCGCGGTCGTCGCCGAGGAGGTCCGCAAGCTGGCGGAGGAGTCGCGCCGCGCGGCCGGCTCGATCGCCGGGCTGATCGACGAGATCCAGCGCGAGACCGGGCACGTCGTGGCGGTCGTGGAGACCGGCGCGGCGCAGACCGAGGCCGGTGCCGCGACCGTCGAGCAAGCGCGGGCGAGCTTCGAGCGGATCGGCGGCTCGGTCGGCGAG
>JAATFK010000313.1 GCA_015655225.1 Solirubrobacterales bacterium
CTGCTGCGCGGCAGGCGTCAGCAGCCACGCGACGAACAGCCGGCTCGAAATCGGGTGCGGCGCCTTGTCGAGGATCGCCGCATCGACATTGGCGAGGAAACCGAGCTCGGGCGGGAAGACCAGCCTGAGCGGCGCGCCGCGATCGGCCTGCGCCTGCACCGCCGCCGCATTGACCCAAATGGCGAAGGCGAAGCTCCCCTGCGACGTGCTTCCCGAGCCGGTGTGCCAGACGACCGTGTAGATCCCTCTCGGCAGGTCGGGCACGTCGGCGACGAGCTGGTCGGGCGCGCCGCCGGCGACGCGCGCGGTAGCGGTGGCGACGGGATGGCCGTCGGCGCCGAGGAGGGTGATCCCGCTGGCGCCGGGATCGACCGGCGCGGGGGCGTCGAGGACGACCTGCTTGGGCGGCTGGGCGAGGACGGCGTTGGCCGCCGGTTGTGAGGCGAGGGGGTCGAGCTGGGCAGCTCCGGCGGACGAGCCGCCGAGCGCGAGGAGGATCGCCGTCGTCAGGACGAGTCCCATGACGCGAGTGCGTCGGGGGACTCGGGCGACGGTCCTTTGGGTGGTGGACATGGCGCGTTAGGCTACCCTAATAAGGGCGCCTTGCCTGTGACCATCCTGGAGCCCTGCTGTGAGGCGCTAGGGCAGGTGTCGCGCGAGAAAGCCGAGGATCGCCTGCCAGCCGTCACGCTGCGCCGCCGCATTGCCGGCCGCCGTGCCGCCGGAGACGAGCGCGTCGTTCCAGGGCACCGTCGTTGGGATCAGCGGCGGGCCGAGGAAGTGGCCGGCGTCGGCGAAGGAGCGGTGCTCGTCGTCGGCGCGTCCGCGCCGGGAGAGGATCGCCGCGGCCATCTCGTCGGCGGGCCACATCTGGTCGTCGGCGCCCGAGAGCAGCAGCAGCGGCGCGCGGATCCGCTCGACCTCGATCGTGGCCGCCGCGACCGCCTCCCGGTTCGCGAGGCCGGCCGCGTACGCGTCATGGAAGTGGAGCGCGTGGGGCACCGGATGGCGGTGGAAGCGGTCGAGCAGCGCGTGCTTGACCATCTCCGGCAGGACCTTCTCGCCGCGCATCGGGACCCACGGCAGCGGCTCCCCCGCCTGCGTCCAGGACGAGGCCTTCGGCGGCGGCCCGGCGGCGCCGAGCGCCTGCCAGACGACGTGGGTCGGGGCGATCGCGACGACCGCGCGGGGGTCGAGGTCGTCGAAGGAGGCGAGCGTCGCGAGGGCGCCGCCGGTCCCGACCGAGGCGGCGAGCACGGCGATCCGTCGTGCGTCGACCGCGCGGCCGGCCGCGAACGCGCGGTAGCCGGCCGCCAGCGTCTCCAGCGGGATCTCCCGCAGCGACGACGGCAGGTCCCCCTCCCCCATGTAGGAGAGGACGGCGGTGCGGTACCCGTGGGCGGCGAGCAGGGCGGCACGCGGAAGCACCGCGGCGGTGCCGGTGAAGCCGGGGACGAGGAGGACGCCGGGCGGCGGGGCGGCGGCGGACGCGGCCGGCGCCGTCGGCGGCGGCGCGAAGCTCGTGAGCCGGAAGCCGTTGCCCTCCGTCAGCTCCGGCGGGGAGGCGGTCGCGGCCGCCCAGCGGCGCGTGGCGGTCGCGGTCGCGACGGCGTCGCCGGCGACCGCTCGGAGCGTGACCTCGAGCCGGTCGGGCGGCGAGACGAAGCCGACCGGCGCCTCGTCCTCGGAGGCGAAGGCCATCGACCACCACGGCTCGGCGGGGTCGAGCCCGGCCGTCAGCTCGGTCTCCGAGCGCCAGCGGTGGCCGGCCGCGTCGGTCGTCTCGAGCGTGAGCGTGACGGGAACGCCGGGCGGCGCGCCCTCGACGCGGATCGCGGGCGTCTGGTCGACCATCCCGTCCAGCGGCTCGACGATCAGCTTCATCCCTCCCTGATCGGCGCGCCCGCCTCCGCGCGTGAGCATCGGCGCCAGGGCTGGACGGCGGGACCCCGAGGAGGCGACACTAGACTGGCCGCGTGCCCGTCAGCCTGACTCTCCTGGACGGCGTGCGCTGGCAGGGCGCGCCGGTCGTCGGCGAGCGGTCGCAGGCGCTGCTCGCGGCACTCGCGAGCGCCGGCGGGCGCGCGGTCCGCGCGGAGCGGCTGGTCGAGCTGGTCTGGGGCGAGGAGTCGCCGGCGAACGCGGCGAAGGGACTGCAGGTCGTCGTCTCCCGCACGCGCACGGCCCTCGGCGCCGACGCGATCGTGCGCGACGGCGACGGCTACCGGCTCGGGATCGCGCCCGAGCAGGTCGACAGCTGCCGCCTCACGCGGCTGGTCGGCGAGGCCGGCCGCGTGCTCGCGACCGATCCGCTGACCGCCGCCGGCCTCGCGCGCGAGGCGCTGGCACTTGTGGTCGCACTGCCCGCCGGCGAGGACGACGTCGAGGGCGCGCTGGCCGAGGTCCGCCGCCGGGCGGCGCGCGACGCGCACACCGCGCGGCTCCTCCTCGCCCGCGCCGCCGCCCGCACCGGCCAGCACGAGGAGGCGCTGCCGGTGCTGGAGGCGGCCCACGCCGAGGAGCCCGACGACGAGTCGCTGCTCGCCGAGCTGCTGCGCAGCGAGGCGGCGGTGCGCGGGACCGGCGCGGCGCTCGGCCGCTTCGAGGACCACCGCCGCGCGCTGCGCGACCGGCTCGGCGCGAACCCCGGCGACGAGCTGCGGCGCGTCCACCGCGACATGCTCGCACTCGACCAGCCGGTGCGCAGCGGCGTGCGCTTCGACGCGACCGCGCTGCTCGGCCGCGACGCCGACGTCGCGCGGCTGCGCGCGCTGCTGAGCGGCGCGCGGGTCGTCTCGATCGTCGGTCCCGGCGGCCTCGGCAAGACGCGGCTGGCGCACGTGCTCGCGCGCGACGCCGGCCAGCCGGTCGTGCACGTGGTCGAGCTGGTCGGCGTGACGGCGCCGGAGGACCTCGTCGGCGAGGTCGGCTCGGCGCTCGGCGTGCGCGACTCGGTCGCCGGCCGGCGGACGCTGACGCCCGAGCAGCGCGCCGACGTGCGCGGCCGGATCGCCCAGCAGCTCGCGGGCGCACCCAGCCTGCTGATCCTCGACAACTGCGAGCACATCGTCGCGGCGGTCGCCGACCTGGTCGCGTTCCTGGTCGCGGTGACCCCCGACCTGCGGGTGCTGACGACCTCGCGGGCGCCGCTCGCGATCGGCGCCGAGCGCGTCTACCAGCTCGACGCGCTGGCGCCCGCGGACGCGGCCGAGCTGTTCCGCCGGCGGGCCGTCGCCGCGCGTCCCGGGGTGCAGCTCGACCCCGGCCTGGTCGCCCGCATCGTGGAGCGGCTCGACGGGCTCCCGCTCGCGATCGAGCTGGCGGCCGCGCGGACGCGAGCGATGTCGGTCGAGGAGATCGACCGCCGGCTGGAGGACCGCTTCGCCCTCCTGCGCGGCGGCGACCGCAGCGCGCCCGACCGCCATCAGACGCTGCTCGCCGTGATCGACTGGTCGTGGAACCTGCTCGACGACGCCGAGCGGCGGGCGCTGCGGCGGCTCGCCCTCTTCCACGACGGCTTCACGTTCGAGGCGGCCGCGGCGGTGCTCGGCGGCGATCCGCTGGAGACGGTGCAGAGCCTCGCCGACCAGTCGCTCCTGAGCGTGCGCGAGGCCGGCGGCGGCGTGCGCTTCCGGATGCTGGAGACGGTCCGCGAGTTCGGCCGGCTGCAGCTGACCGCCGCCGGCGAGGACGCCGAGGCGCGGGCCGCCCAGTGGGCCTGGGCGGCCCATTACGCCTGGGAGCACGGCCGGCGCACGTTCAGCGTCCAGCAGCTCGCCGCGATCGACGCGCTCGCGGCGGAGGAGGCGAACCTCGCCGACGTGCTGCGCGAGGCGCTCGCGGCGTCCGCCGCGGACACGGTCATCGAGCTGCTCGCCGGTCTCAGCCTGCTCTGGTCGATTCGCGGCGAGCACCTGCGCGTGCTCGTGCTGACGGAGGCGGTCGTCGAGGCGCTGGCCGGATGGTCGCCGCCACCGGCGTTGGCCGACGCGGCGCGCGTGGCGC
>JAATFK010000144.1 GCA_015655225.1 Solirubrobacterales bacterium
AGACCGGGTTGTGTGAGCCAGCCTGCTTCATGCCCGGGATGAGTCGGCCCTGCAGCGAGTCCACGTACGTGCGGTGGTGGCCACGGATCTCGGCCGCGTCGCGCACGCCGCCCAGTGAGATGCGGATGAACTTGCGCCCCAGCGAGCGGGCGATCGAGCGGCCGAGCGACGTCTTGCCGACGCCGGGCGGCCCGGCGAGGCAGAGGATCGAGCCGCCCTGCCCGGTGTCCTCGGGATCGGCGACGCGCTGGCCGGCCTTCAGCTTGCGGACCGCGAGGAACTCGAGGATGCGGTCCTTCACCTGCTCGATGTCGTAGTGGTCGGCGTCGAGCACCGCGCGGGCGTGCGCGAGGTCGAGGTCGTCCTCCGTCGTCACCGCCCACGGCAGCGAGACGATCCATTCGAGGTAGGAGCGGATCACGCCGTGCTCGGCGGCCGCCGGCGGCAGCCGCTCGAGCCGTGCCAGCTCGCGCTCGGCCTGGCGGCGCACCTCTCTCGGCAGGTCGAGCGCCTCCAGCTGCTCGTGCAGCTCCTCCGCCTCGGCGGCCATCTCGTCGTCCTCGCCCAGCTCCTCCTGGATCGCTCTCAGCTGCTGGCGCAGGACGTACTCGCGCTGGGTCTTGTCCAGCTCGGACTGGACCTGCGACTGGATCTTCGTCCCGAGCGCGACGACCTCCAGCTCGCGCGCGAGGATCTCCGAGAGGCGCCGCAGCCGCCGCGCGACGTCGGTCTCCTCCAGCAGCGCCTGCTTCTCCTCGGTCTTGATCCGCAGCGCGCTCGCGATCAGATGGCTGAGCGCGCTCGGGTCGTCGAGGTTGGCGATCGCCAGCAGCAGCTCCTCCGGCAGGTACGGAACCTCCTCGACGATGTTCGCGAAGGTCGCCTGCACGTTGCGCATCAGGGCGACCAGCTCGGGCGTCTCCTCGGTGCCGGTGTCGGGCAGCTCCTCGACCTCGGCGACGAGGTAGGGCTCGGTCTTCGCCCAGCCGGTGACGCGGATCCGCTGGGTCGTCTGCACGAGGATCCGCAGCGTCCCGTCGGGCACCTTCAGCATCCGCGCGACGACGCCCGCGACGCCGACCTCGTAGAGGTCGTCGGGGCCGGGCGCCTCCAGCTCGGGCGTGCGGCTCGCGACCATCGCGATCATCCGGTCGCCGCCCAGCACGTCGTTGACGAGCGCCATGCTGCGCGCCTGGCCGACCGCCAGCGGGACGAGCGTCTCGGGGAAGTAGACGGTGTCGCGCAGCGGCAGCAGCGGCAGCGAGGCGGGCAGGCCGCGCTGCGTCGGCACCTCGATCTGGCGAGCCTCGCCCGGGGTGCCGACCTCGATCATCGCGGCTCGTCGCCGGCCGGCCCGGGGTCGCCGGGATCAGGACCCGCGGGGTCGGTGCCGGGCACCTCGATCGGGACCGTCCGGCGGCTCGACTCGCGCTCCGCGAGCGGCAGCTCGACGCGCAGCAGGCCGTCCTCGTAGATCGCTCTCGCCTCGTCCGCGCGGACCTCGGCGCCGAGCTGCACGACGCGCCGGAAGGGACCGTGCTCGATCTCGACCTGCTGGTAGACGCGGCCCTCGGACTCGGCCGAGCGGCGGTTGCCGGCGAGCACCAGCTCGCGCCCCTGGATCTCCAGCTCCAGCTGGTCGGCGTCGATCCCCGCCAGCTCGGCCGTCACGACCGCGCGCGGCGGATCGTCGGTGTAGTAGACGTCGACCGCGGGCGAGAAGCCGGCGCGCTTGCGCGGTGCGATCCCGGAGCGCTGGAAGACGTCGCCGAACAGCTCGTCCATCTCCCGGCGCATCCGCTCGAAGTTCGCGAAGAGGTCGCGTTCGGGAGCCATCAGCGCAATGTACCGCTGAGCGGTCAGAGGACGCGAGAGCGCGTCCTCCTCAGACGTCGTAGGTGGCGCCCTCGCGGGCGATCTCGACCGGCGCGCCGAACGTCCGCTCCGCCTCGGCCCGCGCCCAGTCGGGGTCGATGTCGTTCGAGATGTGCGTCAGCACGAGCCGCCGCGCGCCGGCCAGCTGGCCGTGCTCGCCCGCCTCCGACGGCGTCAGGTGGCCGCGCGGCGGCTTCAGCTCGGGCAGCTCCAGCGCCGCCTCGATCAGCAGCAGGTCGGTGTCGCGCGCCAGCTCGGGGAGCGCCGCGTTGGGGGCGCAGTCGGCGCTGAACGTGAAGTTCCCGTCCGGTCCGGTGACGCGGATCGCGTACGCGCGCACGAAGTGCGGCACCTCGCGGAAGGCGACGTGCAGCGGCCCCAGCCCGAGCGTGTCGGCGGGGTCATACTCGCGCACCTCGAAGGCGTTCTCGATCAGCTCGGGGGCGCTCCAGGCGCCGGTCACCTGGCGGAACGCCTCGCGTCCGCCGGGCGGCGCGTAGAGCAGCGGCCGCCGGCCCGCCTGCGCGCACGGGTGCGGCGAGTAGGAGAGCGCGTACGCGTAGGGGATCAGGTCCATGAAGTGATCCGCGTGCAGGTGCGAGATCACGACCGTGTCGACGACCGAGTAGTCGCGCGCCGCGCGCAGCTTCGAGAAGACGCCGTTGCCGCAGTCGACCAGGACGCAGGCGTCGCCCTCCTCGACCAGGTAGCCGCTGCACGCGCCGTCCGCGTCCTGCCAGGCCGGCGACTTGCCGAGCACGGTGATCCTCAAGCCGTGTCCTTCACTCGCGCGGAGACAATAGCCACGTCGGCGCCTCGGCTACGGCGCCGACGTGTCAGCGGGTCGGCGCCGGCCGCGTGACCGGCGCCCGCTCAGGCGTGGAGCGCGGCCTGCTCCTGCGCGGTCGGGAACGCCAAGACGGCCTGGGTGCGGCGCTCCTGGCGGAACTGGAAGCGCATCTGGCGGGGCGGCCGGAGGCCGTCCGGGTGGGCCGGCCGGAACGTCGCGCAGGGCTCGTCGTCCGGCAGTGCGCAGAGCAGGTTCTGGCGGAAGAAGCAATCCTCACAGCCGACCTTGCGTCCCTTCGCTCGCCCCGTTGCCATTCTCGACATCCGCCCCTTTTCGACGTTCGCTGCTTGACAGGAGGCGGCAGTCAAACAAATCGCGGGCCGACGACCAAGGTCGTTTTCCGCAAATCGAAGGAACTTTCGGGCCAGATGTGAAACTCCTGCAAATTCATACAAACGCCGGCGATATTGCAAAATCCCCCCGCTATTTGCGACTGATTCACGGCGACGGTGGGCACTCTGTCACGCTTGGCCGATGCGAATCCTCGTCACCGGGGTCAGCGGCTTCGTCGGCTCGCGGCTCGTGCCGCGTCTCCTGCGCGACGGCCACGAGCTGCGCGGCTTCGCCCGCGACCCGGCCCGGGTGACGGTCGAGCTGCCGGTCGTCACCGGTGACGTCGTCACCGGCGCCGGGCTCGACGAGGCACTCGACGGGATCGAGGTCGCCTACTTCCTGATCCACTCGATGGAGCCCTCGACCGACGGCCCGTTCGCCGAGCGCGAGCGGCTCGCGGCGGAGCGCTTCGCCCGCGCCGCGCGCGCCGCCGGCGTGCAGCGCGTCGTCTACCTCGGCGGGCTCGTACCGCAGGGTGAGGCGGTCTCCCCCCACCTCGCGAGCCGGCTCGAGGTCGAGCGCGTGCTGCTCGACGCCGCCCCCGGCGCGACCGCGCTGCGCGCCTCGATCGTGATCGGCGCCGGCTCGCGCTCCTTCCGCTTCCTCGTGCGCCTGATCGAGCGGCTGCCGGTGCTGGCGCTGCCCTCGTGGCGCGATCACCGCACGCAGCCGATCGACGAGCGCGACGTGATCGAGCTGCTGGCGCGCGCCGCGACCGTCCCCGAGGTCGCCGGCCGCTCGCTCGACGTCGCCGGGCCCGACGTCGTCAGCTACCGCCAGCTGATCGAGCGGATCCGCGACCTGCTGCTGCTCGACCGGCCGACCGTCGGAATCGACGCGCTCGGCCCGGCGCTGCTGGCGAGCCGGCTCGCGGCCGCCGTCGGCGGCGAGCAGCACGAGCTGGTCGGGCCGCTGATGGCGGGGCTGAGCAGCGACCTGCTGCCGCGCGACGACAGTGCCGCCACGCTGCTGGGGGTGCGCCTGCACGGACTCGACGCGGCGATCGAGCACGCGCTCGCGACCTGGGAGCGGGACGAGCCGCTCGCCGCCCGCTGAGGAGCGGCCGGGCGGTTTCGCGGCCTCGTGGGCGGATAGGGTGCGGGACATGGCCAGCGTGCACACCGCGATCGAGCTCGCGGCCCCGCCGGAGCATGTCTGGGCGATCCTGATGGACCCGCGCCGACTGGCCGACTGGGTCACGATCCACCGCAGCCTCGGCCCGGTGCCGGACAAGCTGCGCACCGGCTCGGAGTTCGAGCAGACGCTCACGCTGCGCGGCGCGCACCTGCACGTCGCCTGGACCGTCGCCGCGCTCGACCCGCCCCACCGCGCCGTCTGGGAGGGTCGCGGGCCGGCGCACTCCCGCGCCACCTGCATCTACGAGCTGGCGCCGACCGCCGACGGTGGCACGCGCTTCGATTACACGAACGAGTTCAAGACGCCGGGCGGCCCGCTGGCGGCGGTCGCCGGACGCGTGCTGGTCGGCGGTCTCTCACAGCGTGAGGCACAACGATCGCTTGAGCGACTGCGGCAGTTGATCGCCGCCACTGACGTGTGCTGACATGTGCTGACGCTCCGGCGTCGCGTCACCGGCACGCTCGCGCTACGATTCCGTTCCGGTGCATTGCCCAGGGGGCACGGGAATGAACCGGAGACCAGGGGCCGTGGTGACCGCGGATGCATTCAACGACAGGTGACGATGTGTTGACACGCACAACCAACCGTGTCGAGAAATGCAGAAGCTCACCTTATCTCGCTGCCTTAGGGTCTGGCTGATTTGGGACCACGTAGGAGAAATCGGAGGCTGTCGTGGCGGACTTTCTCGACGCAAGAGTGAAGGAGATCGAGGGGCGACTCCAGGAGCTGCGCCCCTTGATCGAGGAGTACAACCGGCTCGAGGCGGCGTCCGCCGCGTTGACGGGCAGAGCGACGCTGCCGCGCCTGCGCGGCGCGTCTCCCCGCTCGAACGGGAACGGCAGCAGCGCCGCCAGCCGTCGCGGCCGCCCGCGTGGCAGCCGCGGCGACAACACGCGCGCCACGCAGGCGGTCGAGCTGGTGCGCACCCAGCCCGGGATCACGATCCCCGAGCTGGCGCAGCACATGGGGATCAGACCGAACTACCTCTACCGCATCCTCCCCCAGCTGGAGGAGGACGGGAGAGTGCGCCGTGACGACAAGGGCTGGTTTCCCGGGTAGGGCCAGCCCCTTCGCGGGCTAGATCAGCCCGAGCTGCTTGACCGCCTCGCGCTCCTCGACCAGCTCGTTGGTCGAGGCGTCGATCCGCTCGCGCGAGAAGGCGTCGATCTCGAGGCCGGCGACGATCGCGTAGTCGCCGTCCTTGGTCGTGCAGGGGAAGGACGAGATGATTCCCTCCGGGACGCCGTAGGAGCCGTCGGACGGCACCGACATCGAGACCCAGTCGCCGTCCGGCGTGCCCAGCACCCAGTCGTGGACGTGGTCGATCGCGGCGTTCGCGGCGGACGCCGCGCTGGAGGCACCGCGCGCCTCGATGATCGCCGCGCCGCGTCTCTGCACGGTCGGGATGAAGTCGCTCTCGATCCACGGCTGGTCGCCGATCACCTCGGCCGCGTTGCGGCCGCCGACCTTCGCGTGGAAGAGGTCCGGGTACTGCGTCGCCGAGTGGTTGCCCCAGATCGTGATGTTCGTGATCTCGGGGACGGTCGCGCCGGTCTTCTGCGCGATCTGCGCGATCGCCCGGTTGTGGTCCAGGCGCGTCATCGCGTGAAAGCGCGAGGCCGGGATGTCGGGCGCGTGGCTCTGGGCGATCAGCGCGTTCGTGTTCGCCGGGTTGCCGACCACGAGCACCTTGATGTCGTCCGCGGCGTGGGCGTTGAGCGCCTCGCCCTGCGGCTTGAAGATGCCGCCGTTGGCCTCCAGCAGGTCGCTGCGCTCCATCCCCTTCGAGCGCGGGCGCGCGCCGACCAGCAGCGCGATGTTCGCGCCGTCGAAGGCGACGTTGGCGTCGGAGGACGCCTCGACGCCGGCCAGCAGCGGGAAGGCGCAGTCGTCCAGCTCCATGATCACGCCCTCGACCGCGCCGAGCGCCTGCGGGATCTCGAGCAGCCGCAGCTCGACCGGCTGGTCGGGACCGAGCAGCGCACCGCTGGCGATGCGGAAGAGGAGGGAGTAGCCGATCTGACCAGCGGCGCCGGTGACGGCGACGCGGACAGGGTTCTTGTCAGTCACGGGAAGTCGGCCTTTCTGTCGGGGCGGACCCTCGCGCGAGGATCGACCGCGATGCTACCGAGCGCTCCCCGGCAGGGCCGCCACCGACCGCGACTCGGTACAACCCTGATACGACAGCGCCCACGAAAGAGAACGAAACCGATGCCGAAGATCAAGGTGAAGAACCCCGTCGTCGAGCTCGACGGCGACGAGATGACGCGCATCATCTGGGAGTTCATCAAGAACCAGCTGATCCTGCCGTACCTCGAGATCGACCTGAAGTACTACGACCTCGGGATGGAGCACCGTGACGCGACCGGCGACCAGGTGACGGTCGACTCCGCCAATGCGATCAAGCAGTACGGCGTCGGCGTCAAGTGCGCGACGATCACGCCCGACGAGGCGCGCGTCGAGGAGTTCGGGCTGAAGGAGATGTACCGCTCCCCGAACGGGACGATCCGCAACATCCTCGGCGGCGTGATCT